>JAYVKQ010000839.1:0-5281 GCA_043768285.1 Saprospiraceae bacterium
GGGCGATTTCAATCGCCCTGCGAAATGCACCCATAATGTCCGTACCTCAACCTTGTAACCTCGTAACGTCGCAACCTTGTAACCTTATAACAGAAATTATGGCAAAAGCAAAATCAAAACGCTTTAAAAACGCGGAAATCGTCAACAGAAAGGCGGAATATGAGTATTATTTTGTAAAAAAGTACGAGGCAGGGGTTATGCTTCAAGGTACGGAAGTGAAGGCGTTGCGTGAAGGCATGGCGAACTTGAACGATGCGTTTTGCTATTTCAAAGACGATGAATTGTACGTCAAAAATATGTACGTAGCCGAATATTCGCAAGGCAATATCTACAACCACGATGCCCGCCGCTTGCGTAAACTATTGCTTCGGGCGGTCGAAATCAAGGCATTATTGCGCCGAGTGAATGAAAAAGGTTTTACCATTGTGCCATACCGCATTTATTTTTCAGAACGCGGTTTTGCAAAATTGGAAGTCGCTTTGGCACAGGGTAAAAAATCGTATGACAAGCGCGATACCATCAAAGAGCGCGAAAATAAGCGCGAAATGGATAGACTGAAAAAAATAAAACTCTGATGAATATTGAATAACGAACAAAGATTTATGATTTATGAAGTCAATAAGCTAAGTATCCCTCAGAATATTCGTAGTTCAATTTATTGCATGACTTCTTAAATTATAAATCTTTAATCATTATTCATAAATCAACTGAATGCTGCCCTACATCAACTTCCACACACATATCCCCTTAGAAAATGGGCATGAGGATTGCCTAAGTATCTTGAATTATACTCAGAAAGACAATTTTGACCTAAATGATATACCTAACAATCAATATTACAGTATCGGCTTGCATCCGTGGTATGTAACCAAAGAAAACTTTGCTACTGATTTTGAAAAATTGACACAATATATAGGTGATAAAAAAGTTTTAGCCATAGGCGAATGTGGTTTGGATGCGCTGAAAGGAGAAGATTTGGCGTTTCAAAAAACCGTTTTCGCAGCCCAAATTGATTTGGCTACGTCTATACAAAAGCCCCTAATCATCCATTGTGTGAAAGCCTATAATGAGTTGATTGCCTTGAAAAAACACATGAAACCGCGCATCCCCATGATTGTGCATGGTTTCAATCAAAACGCAACCATTTTACAACAATTGCTCAAAAATGATTTTTATATATCTTTAGGTGTCGAAATACTGAGGGGGGACAGTAATGGGCATAATTCATTTAAAAATATGCTCATTGACCGCCTTTTCCTTGAAAATGATGATAAAAATGTACCCATTGAGCATATATACGCCCATGCCAGCGCACTATTGGATATAGACGTAGAAACATTAAAGAGACAAATCTGTGATAACTTTAATAGAATTTTAACACCACATTCGATACTTTAACGTATTGAGGGGATTTTTTACAAAAATAAAAGTCGTACTTTTGTGAAACATTTAAGTCCAACGGAACGCTGTTCCGTTGGGCATTACACCAAAAAACGGAACAGCGTTACGTTGCACATTATTCAAAATAACGGAACAGCGTTCCGTTGCACACTTTAAGTCATCAATATTTAGCAAATGATATGAAATATACGCTACTTACAATTGTAATCCTAATGCTTACGGTGGCTGGCTTCGCGCAAGTCACACTCACGCTTACCCCAGAAACGGTCAACGCTTCTGTGATACCCGATAGTTTTGAAACAAGAGCAAAAGCCACTTTGCGCAATACATCCACGCAAACCAAACGCTTTTTGTGGACGCGCACCATCAAATCTATGACAACAGGTTGGAAATCATTGGTTTGTGATAAAAACCTTTGTTGGGCATCTACGGTCAATACGCCATTGGATACCATCGTTTTGGCTCCCAATGCCACAAGTAACCTCGATGTCTATATCCAACCCGATAGAAAAATCGGTGCTGCGGTGATTGAAGTCAAAGTATTTGAGGTTGGTAATACTGCCAATACTATAACAGGTAAATATAATTTCACAAGCACTACTCGCGCCAAAGACGTTAATAATGGGTCGAACCTAATTAAAATATATCCCAATCCTGCGATTGATTATTTTCAAATAGTAGAAAACGACATCGTTGATAAAGTGGTGATTTACAATATAATAGGTCGCCAAGTGCGCACCTACAAAGCCGAAGATGGTACGCGATATAGCGTAGCCGATTTACCCGATGGCTTCTATATCATACGCTTATTGAACACTACAGGGCAAACGGTCAAGACTATTCGGTTGAGTAAGTCGAGACCAAGAGCATAGTCTTTCGCAAATAAAGTTTTGACAAAAAGGATTAGTTTTTTATATTTGTAAAAAGTTATTGAACTTTCTTTTAGAAAAACATTTAATTTGATAAGTAAAATAAGAGGAATATGATGTACACGACCTATCATTTATCATCAGCACAAGAGGTTAATTCTGATATTTTAGATGCTATCAAAGCGGCTTTCAAATCCAAGCCCATTACTATTATTGTCGAAGAAGATGACAATAGTTTTGACCTTAGTTCTGATTTAAAAGCCGTTTTAGATGAACGTCTTGAAGAAGATGAAAGCACTTATATCTCGGCTGATGCATCTATAAACCAACTCAATTTAAAGTATGGCTTATAAAATCTCTATTTCCCCACGCGCACAGAAGGAGATTGAAAATGCCATTGAGTATTACGCTTTATACAGTAATGATGCGCCGCGTAAATTTGTTAGCGCACTCAAAGAGACTTATAATACCTTAGAAATAAACCCTTCATTCCGAATTCGTTATAAAAATATAAGGGCTTTGAAAATTAAGGACTTCCCTTATTCCTTATTTTTCGTCGTCAATGATACCCATATGACCGTCCGTGTTCTCTCTTGCTTTCACAATAAAAGAAATCCTAATAAACGACCAATAGGTTAGAATTAGAGACACCCCTCAGTATTTTCAACCCGTTGCCACCGCAAAAGCCTTCACAATCTCCTCCCGTTGCACCTGATTGTTGCGCTCTAACTGCGTAAATTCATCAGCCATACAATGCAATAATTCAAAAATATCAATATAGCTGTGGTTCGCCGTGACGGTAATCCGCAAGCCCGTATTTTTATGCGGCACGGCGGGATATACCACCGAATTGATATAGAAACCCTCTTTTATCAGCCTTTTACTTATCGAAAAAGTCGCTTCAGGCGTACCACCGCCCATATAGAAAATAGGGGTCGTATCGGTGCTGACTAAGGGCAAACGCAAGGCTTTAGCTGTCAATTTAAAATATCCCATATTGGCTTTGATGCGCTCTTGATGACTGTATATTTCGTCACTTAAATGGATTTTGGCAGACGCAATAGCTGCCGCCACAGTAGCGGGTTGGGGCTGTATGCAAAACATCAGCGTCGAGCCAATATTGCGAATGAGATTGAACATATCCATATCAGGCAATACCAATGCCCCGCCGAGCGACCCAAAACCTTTGCCCAATGATGTAACCAACAGCATTTTAGGATGATATACCGTTTTGTTCAAAATATACCCCGCTCCGTGCTTGCCAGTCCAACTCATGCCGTGTGCATCATCATAATAGACGTGAAATTTCTCGTATTTATCCATCAGCTCATGCAATACCTGCGTAGGAGCTGTGTCTCCAAGCATGGAATATACACCATCAGCCATATACCAAATGCGTTCATATTTATCATACAATTTTTGAATACGGGCTTCAAGCATTTCCATATGGTTGTGGCGTACCATTTCAACATATGTGCCGCGTGATTTTACGATAGCACAAGCAGTGCCAACACTGTTATGTACGCGGTGGTCTAATATTAAAGCATCTTCGGGCGAGAAAATGGTCGGAATGAGCGACAAATGCGCCAGTGTGGTGGATTGTAAATATAGAGTTGGCTTGCCAAAAATTTGACTCAAAAGGGTTTCTAATTCTTCAAAAAGGGATAATTCTAAAAAGGAGCGAGAGGACGAAAAATGCGACCCATATCTGTCAATAGCTTCTTTAGCACTATCTAACAAACGTGGGTCAAACTCTAAGCCGAGGTAGCCACAATTGGAAAAGCTCACCAATTTTTTACCGTTCACGACAATGGATTTGCCTTTATCTAATACCTCTTGGACTTTTATATGTCCCAAACCCATATCGCGCCCTTGTGATACAACGCGATTGGCAAGTTCAGCTTGCGCAGTTAATTTAATCATGGTTCTTGTGTTCTTGTTTGAGTAGTGGATAAAAATCAATATAATATTATACCTTTTTTAAGGTACTTTAAATATACTGCAAACATATAATTTATTTTTATAGATATTCTTTTTTTATAAAATTTTATTTATAAAAAAAATATTTATAAATAAAACTTGACAATATCATAATAAAGATAGTACATTTGTAGTGTACTATTTAACTAATACACTATTGATGATAACAATTGACAATCTCTCATTCAATTACAATCGGAAAAAGCCGATTTACCGAAATCTCTCATTGACAATGACGCAGGGTAATATCTACGGCTTATTGGGTAAAAATGGCGCAGGAAAGTCCACTTTACTCAAAAATATGGTCGGTTTGCTCTTTCCTACTGAGGGGGTGCTGACCGTCAATCAATATGAACCCCGTAGGCGACAACCCTCGTTTCTGCAATCGGTTTATTTCATTCCCGAACAGGTTTATGTACCTGCCATGAGCGCCCCTCGCTATGTGTACTTACATGCACCCTTTTACCCCAACTTTGATGAAAAAGCATTGCACAGCTACCTAACTGCCTTAGAAGTAGATAGTTCTGTCAAAAAACTGACGGAATTATCTTTCGGGCAGCAAAAAAAATTCATCATTGCCTTTGCATTGGCGTGCAATACGCCCGTCCTTTTGATGGACGAACCAACCAACGGTTTGGATATTCCGTCCAAAAGCCAGTTCCGAAAACTCATCGCTTCTGCCATCACAGAGGATAGGCTTTTTGTGATTTCGACCCACCAAACCCGCGATTTGGAGCATTTGATTGATAATGTCGTCATCGTTGATGAAGGGTCGGTGTTACTCAATGCTTCGATAGGGGAGATTGCCGATAAGCTGAATTTTGCAATTGCTAAAGACCCTGAGGCGATTGGTAACGCCCTATACTACGAAACATCATTGCACGGCGATACGGTAGTGCTGCCCAATACTGAGGGGGTAGATACCAAAGTCAATTTGGAGCATTTATTTAACGCCGTCGTCGCCCAACCTACGCGCATAAAACAACTATTTCTGAAATATGACAGCCACTAATTGCACTAATTTTCACTAA
>JAYVKQ010000840.1:0-6694 GCA_043768285.1 Saprospiraceae bacterium
TATCCTTGTATCCTTGTATCCTTGTATCCTTGTATCCTTGTATCCTTGTATCCTTGTATCCTTGTATCCTTGTATCCTTGTAACTTTTTAACTTTTTAACACTTTTTTCACTCTCCCGTTATTTTTTTCTAAAATCCACACAATAAGGAAATATTATTTGCGGTTGTAAGTTAAAATGTTAAAATTTGTATTCGTTTATTGAGGGCATGATATAGCCATTTTGACATATGAACCACAGATGACACGGATTAGACTGATTTTAACTAATTTTCCCTTTCATCATACACCATATATAATGTATAGTTAGGAAAAAACAGTAAAAATCAGCTCAATCCGTGTCAGCTGTGGTTCAGATATATCATTGAAAGCTACCCCCTCAGTATTTTTCCTTATTTTACATTGTCCTAATTATCCATTGTCCATTATTTAAACATTACCATAGACTATTATGAGGTCCAAACGCAATCATTTAATAATCGGTCTTGTCTTTTTTACCGTTTCCCTATTTGCACAACAGACTACGGTGTTCACGGAAGCCAATCGCCACTACAAGCGGGGGATGGATTTCTATGAAAAAGGGATATTCAACCTTGCTCAACAGGAGTTTTTTCAAGCACTGACGCAGTTGCGCCCCGTGCCAGAACCCGAAGCGCGTTTATTGCGCGGCAAGGCAGAGTTGCACTATGCGAAAGCCGCAGTGCGCTCGGGGCAACCCAATGGCGAGCAATTGATGTTGGATTATATTCGTGGCTATATGCCCGACCCACTGGCAGCACAGGCTTCTATCGAGATGGGCGATTTTTATTTCAATCAAAACCAACCAGCCAAGGCATTGGAATTTTATGAAATATTGGAGCCGTCGGATATGTCGGCAGAGTTGCGCGACGAATTGTACTTCAAAAAAGGGTACAGCTTGTTTGTGTCGAAGAAATTTCCACAAGCAAAAGCCTCTTTTTCTAAGATAAAAGACAATCAAAATTTCAAATATTTCAACGAAACGAATTATTACTACGGTATGTGTTCTTTCTTTGAAAACAATTTGGACGATGCGGCGCGTAGTTTCTTACGAGTACGCAGTTCGAAGCAATATGCGCCCCATGTGCCGTATAATTTGTTGCAAATTTACGCAGCGCAAAAGGATTATGATAAAGTACTCCGCGAAGGTTTAGCCGCTTTGGAAGACCCCAAAGTGCGCAACCAACCGCAAATAAACCAGTTGATTGGGCAAGCGTATTTTGAAAAAAAGAATTATCAACAAGCGGAAGTATATCTAAAAACGGCGGCGGATAATAACGCCATCATGCGCGAAGAAGATTTTTATCAACTCGGTTTCACGCAGCACCGCAATGGCAAGTTTAAAGAAGCTGCGCAAAATCTTGAAAACCTAAACCGTGCGAACAACAAACTTGGTCAGCATGGTATGTATCTTTTGGGCGATGCTTATTTGCGCTTGGGTGATAGACCCCGCGCTAAAAGTGCTTTTGCCACATCGTCACGTATGAATTTCGACCCCTCAGTATCTGAGGAAGCGCGTTGGAATCAAGCGAAATTGGCGTATGAGTTGAAGCAAACTCAGGAGGCAGTGGATGTGCTACAATCCATACCACAAGGCAGTAGGTATTTCAACGAATCGCAATCTTTATTGGGCGATGTGTTGTTGAAAACCCGCGATTATGACGAAGCCTTGAAAGTAATAGGCAATTCCACAAACCGCACTCCTCAGTTGCGCGAGTCGTTTCAAAAAGCTACGATGTATCGCGCTATGCAGTTCTACGAAGCAGGTGATTTTGTCAATGCAAAACGTCTTTTTGAAGCGTCTTTGCAAGATGCACCAGATGCCAATTCGCGCGCTATGGCAAATTATTGGTTGGGCGATATATACCACAATCAGAAAGATTATGTGAATAGTGCCACGTTTATGGGTCGTTTTTTAGCTTCGGCGAAGTCTTTGACGCAGCTGCCTTCGGAGTCGTCTATGCACATGGCGAATTATATACAGGGTTATAATTTTGTAAAACAAAAGAATTACACCCAAGCACTACCCTATTTCCAAGAGTGTGTGAATGGTATCAAAAAAGAATACAATACCATCACGAATGATTATATAAAAAATCAAGTATTGGGTGATGCGGTGTTGCGTTTGGGTGATTGTTATTTCAAACGCAACAGATATGATGATGCTCTGCGTTTTTACGACGAAGCAGTGAATAAGCAATACTCTGGTTTTATATATGCCTTATATCAAAAAGGGGTTATACAAGGGTTGAAAGGCAATAATGTGGACAAGTTGATTTCGTTGGAAAAATTGGCTAACCAATATCCTAATTCCGAATACGCCGCAGCGTCTTTATTTGAAGTAGGTGCGACCTACCAAAACCTCAATCAATTGGATAAATCGCAGGAGGCGTTTACCAAATTGATTACAAATTTCAAAAATCGCCCCGATTTGGTATCGCAGTCGCTCTTGCGTTTGGGTTTGATTGCTCAAAACAAAGGGAACAACGAAGCCGCTATTTCTTACTACAAACAGGTATTTTACAACAATCCTTCGCCTTCCGATGCAAAGGCAGCGTTGGAGCGTTTGCAAGATATATACGTCAATGATTTGGGCAAACCTGATGAGTATTTCGCCTTTTTGCAGACCATACCAGGCTATAATGTGGATAATATGGCAAAAGACAGCATCAGCTATCGCTCTGCCGAAGTGCAATATGAGCAAGGTAATTATGACCGTGCCATTGCCAATTTTACAACTTATTTGAGTAAATATCCGAATTCGCCGAACTCCATATCCGCATATTTCTATCGCGGCGAATCATACGCAGCGAAAAAAGAATTTGATGAAGCTTTGACTGATTATGAAAATGTGGTCAATAAAGGGATGTCAAAACATTATCCGAAAGCCGTAGAAGCGGCGGCTTTGATTGCATATAATCACCGCAAGGATTTCGGCAAAGCCTATGAGTTATTTGTTAAAATGGAAAAAGCAGCGACTTCTGATGATAAACGTTTTGAAGCAGAGTTAGGCGCAATGCGCAGTGCGTATCGTATGAACAAACCCGATGCGGTGTATGAGTTTGCGCAAAAGGTTCTGAATAGCCCAATGGCGAGCAAAATCCAAGTAGCGTCAGCAGGTTTTTATCTCGGTAAAGTAGCTTATGACCGCAGCGAGTGGGATAAAGCACAACAGGCTTTTCAAAAAACCATCAAAAATGGGGCAAATGATGAGCAAACTGCGGAAGCCCGTTACCTCGACGCACTCGTAGATTATAAAAAGCGCAATATTGATGTCGCCCTCGATAAAGCGGATAAGGCTTCTCAAAATAATAGTTTCGTCTTTTGGGCTGCCAAATGCGTGATATTGCAAGCCGATATTTATGCCGAAAAAAATGACCTTTTCAGTGCGCGTGCCGCCTTAGAAAGTATCATTGATGGCGTGAAAGAATATCCAGAAATAGTAACCGAAGCCAAGCAAAAATTGGCGAATTTGGAGAAAAAAGAAAATCTTAAAACCCGCATCAAACCGCCAACGAGTGACTTGATTGAGATGGAAAAAAATTAGTAGGCAATAGGCTTGAAATGCGGTTTAGGAAACTTATTTTGAATGATTTTTATTTTTTTTTGCAAAAAAAATAAAAATCATTCAAAATAAGTTTCCTAAACCACTACTCCGAAAGTATTCATAATCAACAATTTATAATAACAAAAATCAGAAAATTACATAACCGCATATTTCAAAAGTATTAACCAATGTTGCCATATATGAGAAATTATAGAAATATCCTGTGTGCTGTATCTTTACTAATATTTGGTAATGCGCTTGCCCAAAAACCGGGCGGGGGTGTCACAGACCAATCGCAAGATGTTGTCAAAAACTTCGATGCCAAATTGTTAGAAACTGAAAAAATCAAGGTCAATCCCGTCCTGCCGGGTGTGGATACCGCTACACGCGCTCAATCATATAACGTACCCAACAAGGTATTAGTTTTGGATTATGAGCCACCGCGTATGCGCCCCGTTGCCATGCCGACCCAAAAAGTGGGCGGGCAATACAACGGCTTTGCAAAGGTGGGTTATGGCTTCCCTAACTCGCCTTATGGTGAGTTGGCATACCGGTATGGCGACCCTAAACAATATCTGGTGGGTCTTAACCTAAAACACCATTCGGCAGAAGATAAAAAACTGCAAAATCAGAAGTTTTCCAGAACCCATGTGGACGGTACGGGTACATTTTTCGCCAATGTTGGTATCGCCGTTGATGGCAAAGTATCATATGACAATGATATTAACCATTATTACGGCTACAATCAGGTGAAAAACCGCAAAGACAGTTCATACAGTGCCAACGCCGTTAAACAATCTTTCGATGTGTTTGGTGTCAATTTGAAAGCCTATAACTCGGCACGTACTGTGGCAGATTTTAACTATTCAGTCGGTGTTGGGTTCTCTACTTTATCGGATAATTTTACGAGCAGCGAAAGGGATATAAACCTCCGTTTAGATGCGACTAAATGGTTTGCCGAAAAGCACCCACTCAATTTGGTATTGCGTACTGAATTTACAAAATACGATACGACGGATAGCGGCACATCACAAACATTGAACAATATCTATTTGCAACCCAGTTTCACATTCAAAGGCGGTGTGTATAGCATCAAATTGGGGGCAAATTTGATTTCGAGTGAAGATATTTTTTATCCAAAACCCGATATTGAAGCCAATTTGAACCTTGCAGGTAACAAATTGGGCATATTTGCAGGCTGGCGTGGCGATTTTACTAAAAACAGCTTCCGCAATATTACGAAGTACAATCCTTTCATTTTTTCGCGCATCAAAATTAGAAATACGAACACCACCGAATATTATGGCGGTATCAAAGGTAGCGTGAGTGGCTTCGATTATTCGGCACAAGCGGGGTATAGCAACAATACAAATTTAGCTTTATTCTTAGCCGATACGACTGATGCTTTACGCCGATTTAATATATTGTACGATAGTGTCAATATCTTCAATATTCGCGGTGCTATTACCGTTAAGCCTGTAAAAGATATGGAATTGACGGCTACGGTTAGTCAAAATGTCTATAACAACAAAAGAGAAGTCCGCGCATGGGGTTTGCCTTCATTGGATATAAATGTTGGTATAAAATATGCCGTTGTGAACGACCCAAAAACAAACACAATGGCGAATATCAAAGCGGGTTTATTCGTTCAAAACGGAGTCAATTATATCAACGCCAACAAGCAGCCCGACCGTTTGCAATCACTATTCGACCTTAGTTTAGGTGGTGAGTTGTTTTTCAGCAAAAACGTAGGTGTGTTCTTAGATGTCAATAATGTTTTGAACCTCAAACGCGAGCGTTGGTTCAATTATCCGACCTTTGGTTTGAATATTTTAGGTGGGGTGACAGCGCGATTTTAATCGGCTACCCCTCAGTATTTTTCATAAAAAAGCCTTGTTTTCGTAGTGAAAACAAGGCTTTTTTATGAAATATTTTTGCCAAATGCCATATTTCATTTACCTTGCCTTGTAGTTATCAAACGTAAAACAAACAAGTATGAAATACCTATCGCTCCCTAACTTACCCGCATAAAAAAAGTAAAGAATTGCTATCGAATATAGCCATTTTACAAAATAGTGTTTTAAATTTGGACGCTTGGGGCGTTAAATTGTGGAAGAAGATTAGATATACCCCCCTCAGTATTTTAAATATATTTCACTCAAAATCAATATATTATGAAAAAAATAACACTCTTTTTAATTACGATTATTCTTCTAATTCAAGGTTTAAATGCTCAAAATACTGAGGGGGTAGTTGTCAGCAGAGTTATCAACGCAATTGCATTGCAAAATACAGGCGGCGAAAAAACGAGCTGTAAAATCTCTGTTTACCTACCCCCTCAGTACGAAACGTCTAAAAGCCGCTATCCTGTTATATATTACTTGCATGGTTTTATGGGAACGGATAGCATCAATCCCAATATGAAAATGATATTGGATAAGGGCATTAGTGCGGGTAAAATTCGCCCCTATATATTGGTTATTTCCAATCAATATACCCAATATGAAGGTAGTTTTTACAGCAATTCTACGCTTACGGGCAATTGGTCAGATTTTACAGCAAAAGATTTAGTTGCCTATATGGATGCTAATTTCAGAACAATTCCGAATAAAGACAGTCGTGGTATTAGCGGACATTCAATGGGTGGTTATGGTGCTTTAAAAATTGGGATGTTGCACCCCGATGTTTTTAGTAGTGTCTATGCTTTAAGCCCCGGGTTGGTCGCTATGGTAAAAGAATTTGGACCCAATAGCACGTCTTTCAAAGAGGTTCAAAATGTAAAAACGCAGGAAGAATTGAAGAAAACGTATTATCCAAAAGTGCTGGTAGCAGTAGCAAGAGCATGGTCGCCCAACCCTACGAAACCACCGTTTTATTGTGATTTTCCTTTCACGTATGAAGGCGATAAAATGGTCGTCAATCAAACCGTTTTAGACAAATGGGAAGCCAATATGCCTGCCTATATGGTTGAAAAACACGCTGAAAACTTGCGAAAATTGACCGCTATTAAGTTGGATTGGGGACGCAACGATGCCCCACGTTTCCCTATTCAAATCGGTATGTTAAGCCAACGCTTAGAAAATCTGGGTATCAATCATTTTGCAGAAGAATACATTGGCGACCACGGCAATA
>JAYVKQ010000841.1:0-9907 GCA_043768285.1 Saprospiraceae bacterium
GCAGGGCGATTGAAATCGCCCCCTATTGATGGATTTTCGTGGTTAAAATCAATAGGGGGCGATTTCAATCGCCCTGCGAAATGTAAAAGCCAATGTACAAACGCCTTAATACTTCACACTTCACTTCCTTGCTATCGGTATATGCCGCATTTCTTTTTCAATGGATTGTAAAAAAGTAATGAGTTTATTTGTCGCTTCTATGTTTTTAGAAATGATGAGCATATTGCGTTTTTTCAAACCAGCATCTTCATTTTCTACAATAAATGTCATAGATTCGTACAAGTTGAGTGCATTATTTAAGAATGTTTGAGCAGTAGAAGCCTCTTCAATTTTATTTAATAAATCGTTGTACGACCAATTCGTAATCGTTTTTTCATCTAAAGCATTGAAAGTTTCAAGCAATTTCATAGCTTGATTAAAATTTAGATGTGCCTTTTCTGATTTAAAATAACTCAACACATCATATAAGCGTTTTTCTTCGGGCATGAAAGTGAGGGCGCGGTCATAACTCCTAATATTCAATTCAATCCAATCCAAATACACTTCTTGATTAAGAATGGAATCAACGTCACCGAAATAACTTTTTTCTCGAAGCACAGGGTTCGTGGTATCGAAGAAAAAAGCATTTCGAGAGACGATGCTATCTGTCAATTGACACACTGGGTCAAAGGGCAAATGGCGTTTAATAAATGAGTTTGCGGGTTGCAAAAAATACTGTTCCAAACGTGTATCAATAGAGATAGACTTATCTAAATGGTTAGAAGCCCAAGTAACATCAAAAAGATGCCATTTGTCACTGATTTTCAAAATATTCCAAGCGTGAAATTCCAAACTATCAACAGCCCCCCCCTCAGTATTTCGACAATATCCAGTGACAGTTCGGGCAGAAATACGTGCTTTTTGACACATAACAGTCAATAAATCGGCATATCCACGACACAAAGCTTTACGCGCATTGAAAACCGTAATAGGTTCTTGCTTCGTTGTCATACGCTTTTTAGACGCATATTCGCTTGAGTCGTATTTGATATTTTGGGCAATCCAG
The DNA here is from genome assembly GCA_043768285.1 of Saprospiraceae bacterium. Taxonomy (GTDB): domain Bacteria; phylum Bacteroidota; class Bacteroidia; order Chitinophagales; family Saprospiraceae; genus JAAFJT01. The sequence goes on from JAYVKQ010000841.1 coordinate 1,046, forward strand.
ATAAAGAAAAAACGCGCCCTTTCAAGGTCATTTTTTGTGTTTGCTTGACCGAAAGCGACGAGCGATTCCATACTTTCCGCAGCGAAAGATGGCACATTGAGCGCCAGTTTATCCACAGAGGACAAATCCATTTCAGAAGGATTAGCCTTTACCTGAATGCAAACAACGAGTAGGGCAAACAGCCCGACAAAGAGGTGCTTCATGTTGAATGAGTTTGTTACTTAAATTGTGCTGTAAATTCCTTTTCAGGATGTCAATTTAGGCTTGATTTGAGCGGTTGTGTGTGTCCTTAAAATTGTAAAATAGCTCAAAAAAAGTCAAAATTGAAAAAAAATGTAGGGAAAACCGTGTTCTAAGTATATGTTATGAGTATTTTTTTACACTCATATCTTATAACTTATGCTTAATTTAAGAATCGTGTTTTAAACTCTGGGCTGGGTAACATACATTGGTCTTGTTTGCCGAAGAACCTATATCTGTTCTTTGCGACAAAGATATAGAATAAATCTCTAATAAAAGAAGGCACAACCGAAAAAATATGTAGAAATTTTATCGGGCTATCCAATTCTTTTGCTACGCGCAGGGCTGCGGTTGAGCGTGTATAGACTTTTCCACTGTCCACCAATACAAATGTATTAAAATCATGCGTATTTAAACCGAAATCCTTTAATATTGCCTGTCCAATTTTAGATTGTAGTGATGCGAACATAAAATGCGCCTTTTTGTCGCGCTTAATGACAAATTGGACAAAGCCGTTACAGAGGTTGCATACGCCGTCGAAAAGGATTATAGGCTTAGAGGGCAGTGTCATTGTTTTTTTGTATTAAACAATTAACTGCAAATTAAAGTTTCACATTATCCATTATCCATTATCCATTATCCATTATCCATTATCCATTATCCATTATCCATTATCCATTATAAAAATTTATGAACAGAAAAGCAGTTATTACAGGAGCGACCAAAGGCTTAGGTCGTGCTATCGCGGAAGCCCTTGCTACTGAGGGGTACGATGTTGCCGTGTGTAGTCGCACCCAAAATGACATTGATGATTTGAAAACCGATTTTGCGGAACGGTTCAATCGTATCGAAGTATTGGCGATGGTCGTAGATATGCAATACAAAAATGAGGTTTTGGCATTCGCTGAATACATCAATTCGGAATGGGGTAGGGTAGATGTACTGGTAAATAATGCGGGTATATTCGTAGCGGGCAGCCTCATTACTGAGGGGGAGGGGTTTTTAGAAAAAATGATAGATACTAATTTGTATTCTGCCTATTATCTCACCCGCGCCTTAGTGCCTTTGATGATTGAACGCAAAAAAGGGCATATTTTTAATATGTGTAGTGTGGCGAGTTTGCAAGCCTACAAAGGGGGTGGCAGCTATAGCATATCTAAATTTGCGCTCTTGGGTTTTTCAAAAAATCTGCGCGATGAATTGAAAGATAAAGGCGTGAAAGTAACCGCTATTATGCCAGGAGCCACATGGTCTGAATCGTGGGCAGGTTTTGAAGCCCCCGAGGAGCGATTGATGCAGCCCCGCGATATAGCGGAGGTGATTGTATCGGCATTGCGGATGAGTGCGTCGGCTGTGGTTGAAGATATTATTTTAAGACCACAATTAGGGGATATTTAATTTTTTTATACATAAAACAAAAGCAACAACCATATGTTACCTATTAAAAAGTATCTTTTCAAAACACTAAAAAACAAATAAATAAATCACCTATATTTGTGAGATAAATGCAAAAAGTGAATAACAAGTTAATGCATTAAAAACCCTCTTAATTTCCACCCCAATTTCACTTACTTTACATTTTTTATTTATATATCTAAAAAATTAAACAGGCAAACATGAAATTGCGAACCTTATTTGCATCTGGCAGTGCTGCTGCCGTGGTGGTTTTGTGCTTTTTTTATTTTAATAATAAAAATATCGAGCTTAACACAAACACCCAATTTCAACCTAAACCAACAATCAACGAACACCCCCTCAGTATTTCTAACGATTTACAAGAAAAACTAACCTCAACTAATAATCATTTTGCCCAATCTGAACAGGCAAATGCTATTGTTGAAGATGATGTGATGTTTATTGATGGTAAATCTACTTCTTTAAAAAAATTGCCTAAATCAGAGCGCATCAATGAAGCGGTAGAGTTGGAACGCCTACGCACGCTCGACCCTGCTTTGGGTTATGTACCCATAGAAAGAAGGGTGACAGCATGGGAACAAACCAAGCGGATGCAAGCACAATTGGTGCAAAGAGAAGCTGCCGAGACGGATTTACGCGGCAGTATTCAAAAAAACCGTTGGGTAGAACGCGGACCGGGTAATGTGGGTGGTCGTACACGCGCTATGTTGGTGGATTTGAATGACCCGACAAAAGGCACAATGTTCGCGGCAGGAGCGACGGGCGGTTTATTTAAAGTGACGAATATTACGAGCAAAGATGCCCGTTGGACGCGCATTAATGATTGGCTTCAAGTATTGGCTATCAGTAGCATTGCGCAAGACCCACGCAATCCTAAAATAATGTATATCGGCACGGGTGATGTGAATGCAAATGATGCGCAAGGTAATGGCATATTCAAATCAGTTGACGGCGGCAACACTTGGAAGGTATTGTCTTTTACGAACAATGGCGATTTCAATATGGTCAGTGGCTTGGTTGTCATTCCTGAAAATGGTCATATAGTAGCTTCTACATTTGCGGGTATTCATAAAAGTACCGACGGTGGCGAAACGTGGTATAAGGTATTGGGTTCTGGCATAGCTTTCGGCAGCGCGGACAATAAAATGTACGATTTAGAATTGGCTTCAAACGGTACTTTATATGCCTGTTCGCAAGGACGTGTATATAGAGCAAACAAAGATAGTGGGGGAGAGGCGAAAACATGGGTCAGTCTTTCGGGTACTGATTCAGGTTTTCCATCAGGTTGGTCGCGCTGCGAAATAGCTGTCGCGCCTTCTAATCCGAATGTAGTTTATGCGGTTGGTGCTACAACTTCTAATGGTTCAAGAGTTGGTACACCTATTTTTGTAACGACTAATGGCGGTGGTACATGGGCACAACGCAGCAAACCTCTATGGAAAGATGGTTGTGGCAGAGCTGAAAGTGATGTTGATTTCACGCGCGGACAGGCTTGGTATGATTTGAGTTTGGTTGTCGCACCCAATGACCCTACGACAGTATATGTAGGTGGTGTAGATTTTTTTAGAAGTACGAACAGTGGTCAAAATTGGACGCAATTAACGATGTGGTCAGGCAGTTGCGGCGTTATCAAATATGCCCATGCAGACCAGCACGGGGCGATTTTTGAACCAAGCAACCCCAATGTCATGTATTTGGCAACGGACGGTGGCATATTCAGAATTGATAACCCTGCAACAGACAATTTTGTTGTTACAGAAAAAACGGCAGGTTTTGTTACGACTATGTTCTATGGCTGTGCTATTCACCCAGGCGAAGGGGTCAATCACTTTTTGGCAGGTGCGCAAGACAATGGTACTTTGCTCATTCGCAACGCGCCAGGCGTTGGCACTGTGAATGGTCGCTCGATTGGCGGTGATGGTTTTTTGTGTTTTATTGACCAAAACGAGCCGAATATTCAGATTGGGTCTTTGTATTATGGCAATTTTTATTTATCTACCAATAGTGGTGAAAATTTCGGAACAGGTGCAACATCCACTGGCGGTTTTTTGACACCCGCAGATTATGATGATAAAAATAATATTTTATACGCTCAAACTACGCGTGGCGAATTGTGGCGTTGGAAAGTAGCCCAAAACTCTGGCGAATTAGTTGATGTGGGTGCTATTACATTGACTGGCGTTTCGAATATTTATGTAGATTTGAATGTCAATAACCGCGTTTATATCGGTACAAATACTGGTAAAGTCTATCGTCTGGATAATGCCAATACAGGTACGACCATATCTGAAGTAATATTAGCGGGTTCATTTACAGGCAATATTTCAAGTATATCTGTCGAAACAGGTAATAAAGACCATATATTAGTGACCATATCTAATTACGGTGTAAAAAGTGTATATGAAACAGTAAATGGTGGCACGGGTTGGTCCTTAGTAGAAGGCAATTTGCCCGATATGCCAGTCCGTTGGGGTATGTTTAATCCAAGTGACCCAAAGCAAGCACTATTGGCTACTGATTTTGGCGTATGGAGTACAGACTTACTAAATGGTGATAAAACCGTTTGGAACCCACCTTTCCCTGGTCGTGGTACGCCACTTGTTCGGACTGATATGCTACAAATGCGGGCTTCTGATAATACCCTTTTGGCAGCGACTTACGGACGTGGTTTGTGGACAAGCAACTCGTTTGGTACGCCTAAATCTGTAATTGATTATAATGGCGTGAGTTACGTAACGGCGAACACGCAATTTAGAGGCGAAAGCTCTAATGGGGCGGATAGTTATTTATGGGATTTTGGTGATGGTGGCAAAGATAGTATTGAAAACACAAGCCACGTTTATGACAAAATTGGTACATATGACGTGTCTTTGACTGTAAATGGCGATGATAAATTTAAGACAACAACTAAGTTAAAAATTTTACCGCGTTTGAATACACCATATAAGAAAAGCTCAACGGGCTATTTAGGTGGTTTTGAAGGCGGCGATGAGCATTTTGGGGCATATAGTTTGGCAGGTTCTAAGTTTGAAAAAGGTAAATCTGTGATAGTCGGTAAAGGCGGTACAAATAGCGGCAACAATGCCTATGTGTTGGATATAGCTGCCCAAAACTATCAAAAAAATACAACAGCCTTCCTATATTTACCAATGTATGATATGACAACGCGCGGTATTTATCAGTTCAGCTTCTGGTCAGTGTTTGATATTCAGAGAGGATATGATGGCATGCAAGTCGAATATTCTTTGGATAAAGGCGTGACTTGGGAAGTATTAGGAAAAGATAATGCTGATTGGTACGATTATAAAAACACAACCGTGACAGGCGGCGCATTTCCAATTGGCACTTCTTATTTTTCGGGAGCTTTAGATGATTGGAAACGTTTTAAAGTCAATATCAGCAATTTGTCGGGCAATGCGAATGTAGCGTTCCGATTTGTTTTCAAATCTGACGGCGACAATGTAGCGGGTGCAGGAGTTGCGATTGATGACGTTGAAGTGAGCCGTTATGAGGGTGAATTGAAAACGTCTATCACGACACAAGCGGGTAGTTTCGCTAAAACGCAAACGTCAATTGATGTCAATTTTAAAACCCAACCTGAGTATTTTGCAAAAACTTTTGAATTAGAAATGTCTGAAAATGGCAAAAACTATAAAAAAATAGCCACTTTTACGGCAAAAGGCGAGAGTACTGAGGAGTTGTTGGATTACGCCTATCGCCTCAACGGAACGCCTTTCGATATTTATTTTTTCCGCGTCAAATCCATCAATGAAGATGCGCCTTCAAATTACAAGTATTCTTTTTACAGCACGCCCTTTGTTGTCAAGCGTTTCAAAGATGTACCCCTCAGTGTCAGTCGGGTTTTTCCAAGTCCGTTTACCAATTTCATAGGCGTTTTGTTCAATGATGTCGTAGATAATAAAGACGTTCAATTTGGTATATATGATGTATCTGGACGCTTAGTTTCAACAGAAAAACGCAAATTTACGGGTGTATATCACGAAATTGGGACTAATTTTTTAGCCAAAGGCGTATATCTCGTCAGTGTGAAAATAGGGGAGGACAAGCCTTTGTCGTTTAAGGTATTTGGGGGAAATTGATATGTTTATGTTAAAAAAGTTCGGGAAACTTTGAAAGTTTCCCGAACTTAAAACCACGTAAAGTTTAATACTCTACGTGGTTTTTTAATTAAGAAATATTGATAATCAATTGAGTTGAAAAGGATTGAGCAACGTTACGTCCCTAACGCGATTTTGACCTTCTAAGTCCAAGACTGCATTGAGAAATGAAATCAATATGATTTTTTTCTTCTCATTGCCAAATATCTCGCGAAAGGCTATATCATTTTTTGCATTTACGAATTTCATAGTCGTTCTTTTCTGCAAATTTAAAGCAATTTTATATATGTTTGCGGCATTATTCATAAAAAAATACCAACTCTATTATTATGTTAATTCATCACGTTTTTTTTACGCTCAATAACCCAGACAGTGCCACCGATAGGGCAGCTTTGATTGCTGGCTTAAACGGTATGCGTACGATTGAACAAATCCGCACCATACATATAGGTATGCCAGCTACCACAGACCGCGATGTCATTGACCGCAGTTATTCAGTATCGTGGCTGTTGGTTTTCGATAGTTTAGAAGATGAAGAAATTTATCAACATCATGCTACACATAAGGCATTTGTCGCACAGTGCAGCCATTTATGGGCTAAGGTTGTTGTATATGATACACAGAACGCTTAATGCACTACTTAACATAAGATACATTATAGACAACGTTTGCAAACGGTTGATTATCAGCTAATTATATTTTTTAGATAATATATATTATTATCGAAAATTCAGGTAAAAATTAAACGGCTTCTTCTGCCGTTTGTAAATGTAGTGAAGTCTTTTTATCTTTACGCGCTTCAATTGCTTCTCTTAAAAGATATACTACAATCTTGGATAAACTTCTACCTTCTGCATCAGCAATTACTTGCAGTTCCTGTATTAAGGGCTTAGGTAAACTTAAACTTTGTATTACAGTATTTTTCATTTATATTAAGTTTTTGCAAATATATAATAATCAATATCAATTATCCAAATTTATTATTAATACTTACTAATATATTTTTTATTAGGTCAAATTTCTATGAAAAAACTATACTACTATTCCTTTTTAATGGGGGAAATTATGCAAAAAGAGGAAACTTATTGGAAACATGATATTAAAATTCCCGCCTTCTCCCCTATCCATGCTATGGTTATGCGTAATGCGATGTATAAATCGGTGCGTCAAGTCTTACACTATAAGGCTTTGCCAAAAGTTTTGCCTTTTGCTAAGATGAAATTTACGTTATATTCTGCTTATCGTAAAATCTATGAGTATGAACTGAGGGGCAAATCCTATGTACTCGTCTATACTTATAATGTATCTGACACTTTCTTTAAAGAATTTATTGACGATGAAATTTTAGAAACTAAAAAAGCCTACCCAAGTGGATAGGCTTCTACAAAAACGGTCAAATTATTATGAATAAAATACTTTTATATGAAGCTGCATTGATTTAGATAACCTATACTTTCTCCGTATTTTCTGTTATACTCCTTTTCTAAATATTTGCGTCCATCAATACTCTGGTAATATTGTAGATTAAAATTTCTTATCCTACGCGCTTCTGCATTTTTCCAAGTTGTAGTTACTGTGGTGTTCTTCATTGCTTTATGAAAGTCTTTAACGCTTTGATTTGCAATTTTTTGTGCTTCGTCTCTAATAAATTGTTCTTTGCTCGGTATATTGTTTGGTTGAACTTGTTTAAAAAACATATCGCCCTGCCGTTCCTTCCTGAATAAATCTACCTGTGTGTTTTGAGTTTTAACCTTTGGTGTAAAACATTGGCGATTGGCAAAAACGGCACTATCTGATTTTAAACCGCCGTGCCTGTGGCAAGCTCCGCGCCCAGTGTGCGTTGAAAATGTACCATCTTTACACATATACAAAGCTCCCTTTACATTTATAATTTTCCCGACACTATCAAACAAACTCTTTTCCCGCCCGGCTTGCTCTAATACCTTGCCTTTTTGGTTGAGCATTTCGGCATACTGTTTTCTTTTACGGGCAAGGGTATTAATACCCCCCTCAGTATGTTTGAGTATGTCTGCTTCGCTTGCACCTCTACGGGCAAAATCAATTTGTTTTTGTTTGATTTCTTTTTCAAGGGTTAATATTTCTTCTTGCAGCTCTGCGAGCTGTGCATCGTAGGTTTGCTCAACGGGCGATTTTTGGAGTAGGTTGGATATGTTCAAAGGCTTTGTATTGTCGAATACCCCAAACTCTGTTCTTTTCAAAATTATATTATTGACCTTCTGCAAAAAATCTAGTTCATTATTGATTTGCCCTTTGGCTGTTCCGTATCCTTTTTCTGTTACCAAAAAGTCAAATAGTTCGTTCTCGTGGCTATTGGTCAAAGGTTCAAATCGCCTACGCGCTTCGCCTATCCATTTGCCTATTACCTTCATGGTTGCGCTGCTGGTCTCTTGCGCCGTATCGAGGGCGTGTAAGGCATTGAATGTTTTACCATTATCGTTGAGATATGAAAAGGATAAAATACGGGCAGCGTTACTGCCTTCATTGCGCCGTGCAGTTTCTTCTAATCGCTTACGGGTTGGGTTTTCAGTTAGGCGTAATTTTCTGTAATAGCTTGCCCGTTCCAAATCTGTCTCTTTGGTAGATAGTGTATTGCTATTCAGGGCAATGTCTTTGGCTTGGTCAATGGTAATGTTTTTCTCAATTTTGGCGGGTATGCTTTCAAAGTTTCTGCCCTCTATGGTCAATCTCAATGAAGCTGCCCGGGCAAAGCCTTCTAAACGGCTGTGTCCTGATAACACATACAGTTTTCCGTCCTTTGGATTTTGCCAAAGCGTAACGGGGTCAAGCTGTGACCAACGAAATGTACCGTCTTTGATTGCCTGTACGATATTTTCTACGCTGCGGAGTGAAAATTTTGCTGCACGATTTTGAAACCAATCGTGGGCGACATTGATTTGATTGATAGGAATGTCAAATACTGAGGGGTTCACATTGGCGGGTACTTTGGTAGATTTTACCCGTTTGGCTGGTGGCTCTGCCGACAATGGGCGACCTTGCGCCCGTAGTCGGTTCAAATACTGAGGGGTGATTTTGATAGACTGCGGTTTAAGCAAACCTTTATGATAGG
>JAYVKQ010000842.1:0-2289 GCA_043768285.1 Saprospiraceae bacterium
AGGGTTTTTCTATGAAAAATCAACACACGAATTACACGAATTAATACACGAATTTTTCTAATTTAGATTAATAGTATTATATTTTCAATATCTAAATTAGAAAAATTCGTGTATTAATTCGTGTAATTCGTGTGTTGATTTTTTATAGAAAAACCATTTCAAAAATACTGAGGGGGTATCCTGTTCGGGGAACTTTTAAAGTTCCCCGAACATAAAACATAAAGCCAAAGTAATGTCAATTATACACCACCAATAAATACTTTTTTGCTTGCCCATCTTCTGCCGTAACAGTAAAGCGATACGGCTTAGAAAAATCCATAGTGCCGATAAAAGCGGGTGTTACCTTAGCTCCCGTCGAAACGCTAACGATTGGGCGCATTTGGGTCAATGAATTATTGGCAACCACAGGTATTTTAAATTGAATTTCGCCCTGCGCTGAGTCGCCCGTAACTGACACGGGGAAATAATTTTTAGACGGGTCGTTGGCGTATATCAACGTAAACGCCAAGACACTATTACCCGTTTTTAAAGGAAACTCTTGCGGCTTTTGGCAACTTTGCCAGAGCAAAATTAAGGCAAAAAAAGAAATATAGCGGTATTGTTTTTTATTCATAATTGTCTATTGTTTTATGCTTGTCGTATCATATTAGTGACGGCTGCACTTAATATTACAAAATTATCCATTATTCATTATCCATCATTAGTGTTCAAAAGATTTTGTTTTAAAAATAAAGTATTGATTTTCAATAATTTACAATGGCTCTCGACAAAGGTTTAGTAAACGGAAAATTATTTTTTTTTCAAAAAAAAATAATTTTCCGTTTACTAAACCAACGAATGAAAGCAATTTTTCAATTTTAAACAAAATCTTTTGAACACCAATGATTATCCATTAAAAATTACCATCCCGTAGGCTGTGTTTTAATATTCGGATTATTATTCAACTCGCCAATAGGTAAAGGAAATTGATTGAATTTATCGGGATATACCCTTGCTATTTTATCCACCTCCACTTTTTCATATTGCAACGAGCCATTCAACTTTTTTGTAATTTTAACACCCGTCATTTTTTTATTATTCAAAACGTCACGCGCCAAGCCCCAACGCCTTAAATCCCAGAAGCGATGCCCCTCAAAAGCCAGTTCTACCATGCGCTCTTGTACCAATTCTTTGCGCAAATCACCTGTGATATTGGTAATATCTTGCTGCAAGGAGCGATTGCGGATTTTCATTATCGCTTGCTTGGCATCTTCTGTTTTGTTGAGTTCTAAATAGGCTTCTGCGAGGTTCAAATAGACTTCACCCAAACGAATTTCGATACATTCTTGGTCGCTTTTTTTATAAGCATCATTAAATGTCAAATTGGTCTCATCCGCCAATTTGCGGACATAATAGCCTGTAACAGTGGTATTCGGATACGGCGAAGCACCATATTCCATAAATCTATCTTTGCCATTCGGTGTGCCACTTTCGCCTACAAAAGTCTCGATTTTGCGTCCTTTCCAATCTGCGCCATTGTATAAAATGGAGGCATAAAAACGGCTTTCACGGTTGCGGAACATTGTGCTATCGGGTGCTTTGGTATTGTCGTAGCGCGTGCCATCGCTCATAAAATAAGCGTCCACCAACTCTTGCGTCGGACACATTGCACCACCGCGCCCTTGTATATCGCCACTCGGTGCAATGCGGTCATCTATATTATGGAAAACGCCCAAAGCGTTGCTATATCTTTTAGACAAAATTATCTCTTTACTCCTTGCTGTTTTATTATTTTTAAAAATATCAGCATAGTTGGGTTCTAATATAAAACCACTTTCTTGAATGACCTTATTCGCTGCGTCTGCTGCCTTTTGCCAGCGTTTGGCGTAGAGCATCGCCCGCGATTTCAAAGCCAAGGCTGCCCACTTGGTCACGCGACCCCCCTCAGTATTTTCGTTCCATGAAGCGGGTAAATTGGCGGCGCAATAGTCCAAATCGGCTTCTATAAAATCCCAACACGCACCAATATCATTTATCGGCATCGCCACAGGGTCGTCCAACGATTTGCGAATGATAAACGCCCCTTGGTTGCGGATAAGCAAAAAGAAGATATACCCTCTAAAAAAACGCACTTCGGCTTCTATGCGTTTCTGGGTTTCGGGTGAAAATTTATTAGCATATTTAGGCAAATCACTCAAAAACTCTAAGGTGCGTCTGTTCCAAGCATAGGCATTGTTCCATACACTAAAATGATTGGAAGCCACGGACGTATAATTGTCTTGCGTCATAATCAAATTCGCCGTCCCTTCG
>JAYVKQ010000843.1:0-3091 GCA_043768285.1 Saprospiraceae bacterium
ACAGATTGCTTCGCTGCGCTCGCAATGACAGCATTTTTTTAATATTTTCTACATAATCACCAATTTAGGCTTATTATCCAAAATAGCTTCTATCCGAGCATCAATTTCCGCCGTAATTTGGGGTACGATATCAATCGCGCCCAACGTTTCCTCCAATTGAGCTACCTTAGATGCACCCAATATGACAGTCGAAACATTCGGATTTTTAACACACCAAGCAATCGCCAATTTTGCCAAACTCGTCCCCATTTCTTCGGCAACACCATGGAGTTTTACGATTTTTTCTAAACGCTCGGGCGCCATATTGATGTCTTTGAGCCACTTCATGCCACGCATATCCATACGGGTATCGGCGGGGATATTGTGTACATATTTATCGGTCAAAGTGCCACCACAGAGGGGCGACCATATGGTAGTGCCTAAGCCAACAGTGCGGAATACGTCTGTGTAGTCCTTTTCTATTTTATCGCGCCAAAACATATTGTATTGGGGTTGCTCCATCGTGGGCGGGATAAGTTTATATTCGCGAGCAATTTTGTGGGCTTCCATGATTTGCACACCTGACCATTCGCTCGTACCCCAATAAAGGATTTTGCCTTGCGTCATGAGGTGGTTCATTGTCCACACGATTTCTTCCATAGGTACTGAGGGGTCGGGACGGTGGCAAAAATAGAGGTCGAGGTAATCCACTTGCAAGCGTTCAAGGGCTTCGTTGCAAGTTTCGTAGAGGTGTTTGCGGCTCAAACCTGTTTGGTTGGGCTTGGCATTACGCCGGCTACCGAAATACACTTTTGAAGATACGAGGTAGCTTGTTCTATCCCATTTGGCGTTTTTCAAAATTTTGCCCATCACTTTTTCAGATTCGCCAAAGTGATAGCCTTCTGCATTGTCAAAAAAGTTGATACCTGCGTCATATGCCGTGTGCATGAGCTTTTCGGCTATATCGTCCGTAATTTGGTTGCCAAAAGTAAGCCATGAGCCGAGGGATAGTACACTGACTTTTACGCCACTTTTACCTAAATGTCTATATTCCATACTGGTTGTTAGTTTGATGAATTATAAAATGCAAATATAGACATATGGATGACCCCCTCAGTATTTTGGCGTATTTTTTCTTATCATAATATATTTCACTCCTTATTTCTTAAACTTCGGTCACTCCTTTTTCTATCTACGAAAAAACAAATGCACCTTTGTCTCAACGAAATACAGAAAAAAAATCATTTAGTATTAAATTGTTGAGATATGAAAAACCTGTTGACAATCTTCTTTTTTTTAAGCCAAATCTTATTAGTTGCTCAAAATCGCAGCTACCCTAAAACAGAACTCATCGCTGATTTGAATTATCTCAACAAAGCATTGATGAACGCGCACCCTATCAACTACAAACGTGCTGAAAAAATCACTATTCAACCCTTTATTGATAGTATCGAAAAAAAGTTGCCCGCTACTTTTGCTTGGCGCACGTACGAATTTGCCTTGCGGGAAGGTATTGCTAAAATTGGCTGCGTCCATACTGCACTGCTTACCGCGCCCAAAATGCACCAATCTACCATAGTGCCTACGCGGTTTTACCCCCTCAGTATGTTCGACTTTCAAAGCCTGCAAGATACTTTGGGTATTGTAGTAGGTGATGCCATTACAAGCATAAACGGTATATCTAAACAGGATTTAGAGCATAAAATGTTGCATTATAGGGGTGGTGACGGTCATTCTACCGCCTTATCAAGAGAAATGATGAACGCTGATTTTTCGACCATGCTCTATCGTATTATTGGCGCAGTGGATACATTTGATATTGAGATAAACGGCACAAAACACGTCGTAATGGTAGCAAAACCTTTAAAAAAAACCTTTCGCCGCATAACCCCTCAGTATTCTGTGCTATATGCGTCTAAAACGGATACCCTATTTGACAATGGTAAAACGGCTATGTGGAAAATCAGAGCATTCGCCAATAAAGTTACTGACTACAAAGCGGTTTTTGCTATCATAAAAGCCAAAAAATTTGACAATGTGATATTTGATTTTAGAGGCAATTCAGGTGGCAATTTTACAGTAGGTGGCGATTTATTGCGCTATTTTGTTCACCAAACAGCTTCCTTTAAAATGGTGGGTAGCTATAAAGGCAGTCGTTATTTGGATACAAAAAGTAAATTTACGACATTGCCATTAGGCATATTGATGTACGAAGTGTTCAGATTGCCAATCAAACGCTATAAAGGCGGTAAACACTGGTTTTATGCTTATAAACCTAACAAAGACGCTTTTCAAGGTAAAGTTATCGTTTTGATAGACGGTTACACGGCATCTACGGCGAGCCAAATGGCATCCTTTTTAAAACACAAAGCGGGCGCAACGCTCGTAGGTACGCCCAGCGTAGGCGGTGAAACGGATAATCAAGGCGGCTTATTTCCTAAAATTATGCTCCCTAAATCAAAAATCCAAGTCCGTTTTCCGATGAAGCAATTGATATATGATATGACCAAAACGCCGCAAAATATCTCGCTTAACCCGCATATAATGGTTAATTATACGCCGCAGGATATTGTTGAAGGTAATGATATTGCTTTAGAAAAGGCGTTGGCGGTGTTGAAAAAGTAGCGTTGATTAAAACAAGATTTGTGTAGCCGTCACGGAGTGATATGCAAGCCAAAATTGAGAGACATATTTTGCTTAATTTTTCTTTCAAACGCTACACTGAAATGCGGTAATCTACCCACAGCCCGAAAATCTGTTTCATCGTTGTTGTAGAGGTGAAGTAAAAAATCGAGTGCATCTACCCTCAAAAGCCATTTTGTATCTTTTTTATTCAAAAACACATCGTCATAAGCCGTAGAATACTGAGGGGGTGTAAATGTCCCTTGCTCAGTTGATACTTTTAAAGTGTCTTGCGCAAATACAAGGCTACATACGCATAAAAAATTGATTAGTAATACTTTGCGTTTCATAATTTTTATAATGTCAGCAATTCCGTATATGAATAAAAAAGATATTAGTACATTGGTTTTACATCGGAAGGGCGATTGAAATCGCCCGCTATTGATATTAATCACGAAAACCCATCAATAGCGGGCGATTTCAATCGCCC
>JAYVKQ010000844.1:0-2946 GCA_043768285.1 Saprospiraceae bacterium
GGGCGATTGAAATCGACCGCTATTGATTTTAACCCCGATAAGTTATCAATAGGGGGCGATTTCAATCGCCCTGCTGGTATAGAAATCAATGTACAGAAGCCTTCATCAGTGAATTACATTCGACACTACTTAATAACCACACACCGCGTCAAAACAACGTCGGATAACTTACCATCGCATTGTCCACGCAAAGTGATTTCATCGCCTTCATTGGCACTTGGTGCAGGGCTACCTTTTTCCAATTCGCAGGTAACTGCGGTCATTGGGTCAGCCGTTTTTAAAGTGATATTGGTAACGGTATCAGCCGTTTCAATTAAAGCCACTTTGCCGATGACTTCGATGATTTTTCCCGCATGGGCGGCATCATTATATTGAGTTGCCAAATCCATAGCCGTGATGGTAACATCAGGCTTTTTAGTAGCTGAACTTTCGTGCCCGCGTGTCCATTCTTTATACCCATATGCGCCGCCAATAGCTGCGGCGATAAGTGCAACATATATTAATTTCCTTGTCATGTAGAGCATATTTTCGATGAAAATGAATTAATTATTCGGCATCCCATTGGTAATCCAACGCTCGATTTTGGTAATATCACAGACTGGCAATTTTGCTCCACCTTGTGGCATTTTTGAGTAACCAGCCGATTGTTTGATAGTACCTAAAAAAACAATTTTTGAAGAAGTAATGTAAGATTTGATAGCTGTGTAGTTACCCAAATTGACACCTGCGGCGGATGAAGAAGCATTGTGGCAACCCGATGTTGCACACTTAGACGCTATCATAGGCGAAATAAAAGCCGCAAATTTTACGCCTGTTGTATCGCAATTACTTGGGGTTGTGGTGGTTGGGTACAAATCAGTTTCATTATCATAGTAGCAACTCGGTGTAGAAATCATCAAAGCGCAAAGTAGAGTTATAGGTATTAAATAGAAAGGCTGTTTCTTCATAAATAAGTTTAAATTTTTTTTTGATTTTTTAAGAAATATATCTTTGAACATATCTATTAGCATTTACGGAAAAAAAGCAAATAGCGTTGTTTTTTTAGGTAATTTTTCTGAAAAAATACTGAGGGGGGTACGTTTTGAGCACTTTGTACATACGAGCATTAATTGGTAATATTGTGAAGGGCGCAGATTTACGAAATGTTCGAGATTTCGTAAATCTTGTATTACTTATTAACAATCGCATCTGGAAAGAGCCCAAAACGTAGGGAAAAATGCCTAATTTAATTATTCAAAGCCCCTCTATTTATCCAAGATTTAATTTTATTGATTTCGCAAGTTGGCAATTTAGCAACCCCCTTTGGCATAGCCGATAAACCCGCTTCGTGGTTGATACTTTTCAAAAATTTACCTGTTGATATAGAGGCTTTTACTTCTGTATAATTACTTAATTTGATACCACCTCCTGCACCGACACCTATATGACAACCTTCACATTTGTCTTTAACCCATGTAGCGACATAAGTTGAATACTTAATATTGACCGTATCGCAAGCACCATAATTAGGATTACAATTCAAGTTTTTTGCCCCTTGGTCAAGCCATTTACGAATAGCTTCTTTTTGGGCTGCGGTCATAAGGATACCTACATTTCTGGGCGGCATAGCACCTGCCATGATTTCTGTATATATCTTACTTTGGGTAGCACGTCCAGCCGAAACACCTTTTTTAATCGTATTGGCATAATCTGTCAATTGATAGCCATCTACTTTTGAAGCCGCATCGTGACAACCTGGCGTGGCACAAGCTGAAACTAAAATAGGTAACACATCATATTGAAAATACATAGTATCTGTGCTGCACCGCC
Source organism: Saprospiraceae bacterium (assembly GCA_043768285.1). Lineage (GTDB taxonomy): Bacteria > Bacteroidota > Bacteroidia > Chitinophagales > Saprospiraceae > JAAFJT01. Next base: position 1,810 of record JAYVKQ010000844.1, read on the forward strand.
AGCCTGTACTGTCTAAACCCGAACCTGTACCTGTATTTGTTCCTGTTCCCGTGTTTGTACCTGTACCTGTGTTGGTATTTGTCGGTTGAATAGGTTCATGTTTGCAAGCAATAATTATCGTCATAAAAGCGACAAACGCATAGGCGATATTCAGAGGTGTTGAGTTTTTCATTTTTAAAGTGACAATTTTATGAATTAAAACGCGAAGGTAAAAAAGTAAGACGCTTTAATTAACAAATTCGTTGCGTGGTCATGATGCGGTAATTTGAATAATTTATTTTTTTCTTAAAATAGGAAGCCTTTTAGTTCTAACTCCTTGTGTATCAATCGTAATGAGTGCCCCTTTTATAATGTCATCTTTAATTTCTGGAATATAAAAGCGGAAATGTTCTTCAAATTCTGTAACATTTATTTCACCCATTCTGAATGTAATAATTGAAGGGAACAGCTTTTGAGATAATGCAACTATTCGTGTAAAATCTAAATCAAAAGTTATAATAGTATAACCCTTATCGAAAGCATAAGTGACTATATCAGTGTCTTCGGTACTTGTTAAACCGACCTCCGATACATGAATAGCTTCATACCCTAAACTTCTCAAAGTATTAGCGTATGATAAACCCATATTTTCATCAATCAAAAACTGCATTAACTAAGCTGTTTGTAATGGAAGGTATTGCTCTTGCATACGTTGAGATGCAAAAGACAGAGCTTGATAAATATCAGCACGCTGAAGTCGTGGAAATTCCTCAAGCATAGTATCTGTACTCATACCGCCTGCCAAATGCGCCAATATAGAAGATACAGTGATGCGCGTACCCAATATATGCGGCTTTCCAGTACATACTTTAGGGTTGATAGCAATTCGTGGAAATTCGGGAAATATATATTCCATGTGCTTTATTTTTTCTACAAATTTACTATTTTTTTTTGAAAAATAAAAAAATATGAGCGCGTTTCGCGCCATCAAGCTTTACGTGACTGAGGGGGGTACTACAACAGCATTCCCGCCAAAGTAGCCGACATATAAGAAGCCAAAGTACCCGCTATCAAAGCACGTAAAACCAATTTTGTCAGGTCTGTACGGCGCGTAGGTTCTAATGCCCCAATGCCCCCAATTTGAATACCCATCGAGCC
>JAYVKQ010000845.1:0-8404 GCA_043768285.1 Saprospiraceae bacterium
TTCGTGGATACTTTTTTCTTTTTTCTAACAGCTGCCACAGTATATGTTTTTAGAAAAAAATTAAAGGATAAAGTGCGCACTTATAAAACTTGGGGCTACCCTGTCACGCCCGCTATATTCATGGCAATGTCTCTCTATATTGTTGTCAATACCCTTATCGAAAAACCGAAAGAAAGCGCAGCGGGTTTGGTGATATTGAGTATAGGTGTAGTAGCCTATTATATTTTAAAAAATACTAATGCTGTTTCTAAACCAAATAGGTAAAATTGCAATGTTATCTATAAAATAAGTATATTTTGACTTAATTTCACGTCCTAATTGTTCAAAAATAGCAAAAAATACTGAGGGGGGATAAAATTACAAGGTTACGAGGTTACAAAGTTACGAGGTTGGGCTTATCGTCATTATGAGATATTAGGCAGGGCGATTGAAATCGCCCGCTATTGATGGGTTTCCGTAGTCAAAATCAATAGGGGGCGATTTTAATCGCCCTGCCTAATATCACCATAATGCCACTAACCTCGTAACTTCGTAACCTTGTAATTTTTAACCTTATCCCTGTTTTGTTGTTCTAACTACGAGTAAAAACTTACATCACCATGAAAAAAAATATAATCACGTTTCTTACTTCTACTATTTTTTTAGGACAACTCGTAGCACAAAACGTTGTTCTTACGCAATTTCCTCAAAATATCCATTTTTACGCCCGTGATGTGGCAACCAATAAAGCCACATTTAACGTATCGGGATTTGTAAAGAATACCTTTGTGGCTGATACCTTCCGCTTGGAGTTATTTAGGGAAAATGTGTCCATATATCAATCCGTACAGCAGTTGACATTTACCGACGGGGTATTCAATTTTTCTCAAAAATTAGATATTAAAGCAGAATTAGCAAATTACCAAGTGGTTTTGACCTTATCGGATGCGGGGAAAGTCGTTTTTACCAAAAAAGCGGAGCGCATAGTGGCGGGTGATGTGATTGTGGTAAATGGGCAATCGAATAATATTGGTTTTCACGACCCCATTGATGATGACCCTTTTATGCGTTCATTCACCTTTGAATACGGTGGTTGGAATGATGTGCGCTATTCGTTTGCAGGAAAATGGTCGGGGCGATTAGCTAAGAATATTATTGACAAACAAAAAATACCCGTTGCCTTATTTAATCAATCTTTGGGTGGCGAAAGAGCGGGTTATTATTTGAAGAGTAATCCAGATACAAGCAATTATAAAGCATTGTACAACCGTTTGAAAGCAGCAGGTGTAGAAAAAAACGTGCGCGCAATATGTTGGTGGCAGGGCGAATCCGATGGTTGGGAAACGCCTTTGGATACTTTTAAAAACCAATTTAAGCAACTATACAGCGATTGGCAAAAAGATTATTTTAATGCACCTGTGTTTTATTTTCAAATTCGATATAACTCTTGTCGCCACGTTGTACCCGGTATTATGGAAACGCAGAGGAAGGTGAAAGTAGAATTGCCAAATGCTGAAATAATGAGTGTGAATGCGGCATTGCAATACGATAGTTGCCATTTTTTCTATAATAATGGCTACGATTCGTTAGGCAATCGCCTATATCGGCTTGTTGCTTCGAGACTTTATGGCGGTTCTTCCATAAATGTACGCCCTTCTGACATTGATAAAACATGGTTTTCGGGCACCCACGAAGTGAGTATTCGCATGAAAAACCAGACAGGCGATTTGAAACTAATAGGCTCTCCGTGGAATGATTTTGAGATAAATTTAGAAAACAACAAGATATTGCCCATAGCATTTGGAAAAGTAGAAGGCGATAAAATAATTCTCTCATTCGTTGCTGATAGCACACAAATAAAAAAGATAATAGGTGTTAGTTACAAATCGCACGTTACTAAAAATGAGGATTGGATTGTCAATCAAATGGGCGTTGGTATATTGTCATTTTACAATATACCTGTATCAAGCAACCCGCCTTCCAATACATTTGATGCGCCAATAGAAAAGATACAATGGTCACTCTATCCAACCATTATTGAAAATAAACTTCACTACATCGTCGTGCATAAAAAAGTTAAGCAAGGCGATATTATGGTCATTTCACTTGCTGGCAGGGTTATGTTACAGAAAAAATTAAGTGTAATTGAAGGAGAAGAACGGGGTGATATTGATGTCTCTGACTTACCAAAAGGGATGTATATGGCGCGTTATACTGAGGGGGGGCAGGTGTATAAGTTTTTTAAAATGTAAATAAGATTACGAAGTTACAACGTTACAAGGTTATCGTCATTAAGGACACATTTCGCAGGGCGATTGAAATAGCCCGCTATTAATGGTTTTCGTGGTCAAAATCAATAGGGGGCGATTTCAATCGCCCTGCGAAATGTGTCCTTAATGACGGTAACGTTGTAACCTCGTAACCTCACAATTTTACCGTGCTAACAGAAAGTCCCCTTTTATCAACTCTTTTCGCCCATCAATATAGGTAATAGTGGCAAAAAAGACATAGACCCCTGGCAAAGCATCCCGTCCTTTGATACGCCCATCCCAACCCGCTTCTTCGTTGGCGGGGAATATGCGTTTCACTTCATGCACCTGCGTACCCCACCGGTCATATATCTTCATATCGTCTATACTGACAACCGTTTTACCACCAAATATTTGATAAAAATCATTCACCCTGTCGCCATTGGGAGAAAAGGCTTGTGGTGGAAAAAATAGATTGTCGCGGCGGACCGTTATTTGGGTCACAGCCGTTTTTGAACAGCCAAACTCATCAATAGCTGTTATGCCATAATTTTGAGAATCAAAGGGTTTGACATAACTATCAAGCGTTTTGATGGTTCTATCCGTCCAGAAAAAAGTATCTAATGTATGATTAGATTTGACAAACAGCCGCAAGCTATCGCCAAATTGCAAATCTTGATTGGGCGGTAATTCCAACACAAAAGGAGAAGGGTTAGGCACTTCAACCAGTTGGAATATGGAACATTTATTTTTATCAATCAATACAATCGGATAGCTGTCAGCCTTTACTTTATCTTTAAATATCTGATTTATTAAAGTATCATTCCCAAAAATAAGCGAAAAAGGCGGCGTACCACCAATAACGCTATCAAGTGCAATCACACCATCTTTCCAATCCGTACAACGAGGTGGCGTAACAGTGAAAGCCATTTTTTCGGGTGGAGGTACGACAACAATCGTCGCGTTATCCGTTACTACACACGCATTGTTGGCGGTGACGGTTACAATATATTTAGTCGTTTTTTTAGGATTAACTGTTACCGTTGCCGTTGAGTCTCCAGTACTCCACTGGTAGAGGCAATTTCGACAATTTGGAATTGTAGCATCTAAAGTTACAGGCTTGAGTTTACAAACCAGTGTATCATTTTGGATATTCAACTCAGAAATACAGTTGATTTTGACTATCCACATATCGTTTGATAAGTCGCTGGGATTTATGCGGTTAGAAGGGTCATTTGGGTCAGGTCTATTGGGGTCTCTGATGACAATATCACCTACTTTTTTGGGGTCTCGATTTACATCCGTTTTGTCGGAACTAATACCCGAACTGGACAGACCACATACAAGGTAAGCCCCATCGCGGAAGCGTACCATCTTGAAGGCAGCATCATTATAGTTGCCCCCAAGGCTTTTTTCCCAAATTTTTTCCCCTTTTTCGTTGAGATAGAGTATCCAAAAATCAAAAAGCCCTTTTAGGGAATCCTCTTTACTACCACTTGGATAAGATATTGACTGACCAGCTACTAAAAAATAGCCCGTTTTATTTTGGTCAATGGTAATACCATAGTCAAAATTAATACCTCCAAAACTTTTATCCCAAATTTTATTGCCATTTTTATCTACTCTTAATAGCCAAAAATCCGCTTCGCCATAGTGTTGCGCGGATTTTTCGGGACCTACTTTAGAGGCACTATTCCCTACCACAATGATGGATTCATCAGCTAATTCTTGCAAACTGCGTGGCGAATCATCCGCATCTCCTCCATAGCTTCTATCCCAAATCTTGTTGCCATCGGGCGATATTTTGAGTATCCAAAAGTCTTTCACGCCCTGAAAGCCGCCCGTTTTGTCGCCACTTTGCGTAGATTGTGTACCACAGGCAATCATAATATTACCATCTTTTGTTACAATCATACCTGAAGGGTAGTCATCACTGCCGTTACCGCCAAAAGTTTTGTCCCAAACCTTATTGCCATTGCCATCTATGCGCAATACCCATATATCGTATTTGCCACGCGAATTTTCTGTTTTATCTCCCCCAGCATTTGATAACGAATGTCCTGCGATAATATACCCTTCTTCATTTGGTAATGCGACAACACTGTATGCCTTATCTTCTTCGCTACCACCAAAAGTTTTGTCCCAAACCACAGAGCCATCAGGTCTAATTTGCACAATCCAATAGTCAATCCAGCCCTTGCTCGCTTGGGTTTTTTCGCCCGATATTGGAGAGTTGCTTTCACCTACCAATAAATACCCCTGTGTATTTTGCACAGCTGCATTACATATATCATTTTCGCTCCCCCCCATGCGCTTATCCCATAGTTTTTTACCTGTGCTATCTATGCGCACAACCCAAAAGTCACTATAGCCAGGACTACGGTTGACTTCGCTCACATCAAAGCCTTTTTCGGAAGTAGAACTACCAATGAGCAGAAATCCCTCATCTTGCGTTTTGAAGGCATCTTCTAAGGTTTCGTAGCCTTTTCCACCATAGGTTTTATCCCACTCAACAGTAGGTTGAGCGTAGCTGGGTAAGGTTTTTAGGATTAGAATAAAAACAGTGAGATAGGTAATTTTCTTAAAATGAATGTTCATGTTTGCTCAAAATCGTTAAGAATATAGGTTCAAAGATACAGGCTTTTTGATTTTGATGCTTGGTTTTCTTGTCAAAATTGAAAATTTAACATAAATCAATTACATATTTATGAAATGAAAATATGAAAGCCACCACATAAAACACAAAATATAGGTGTTTAGTTGTTGTTTGTATGGTCTGTTGAATGATTTACGTAGATTATAGATTGAGAGACTTTATAATAGAGTAGTTTTATACAGAAAATGCTGTATTGGGTTGGATATACTTTTGTTTATTATTTGTAAAACGTTGATATTGTTACTGAATGGCAAATATTTATAATGTTTAGTTATTCGATTTTCAATGAATTTAAAATTCATGCAGTGGTTTAGGAAACTGATTTTGAATGATTTTTGATTTTTTTTTGCAAAAAAAAAATCAAAAATCATTCAAAATCAGTTTCCTAAACCGCATTTCAACTACCCCCTCAGTATTTTAAGGATAACAGGATGCGAAAGTACTCGATACTACTTTTTAAATCTCCGCATCTTCCAAATCCTGTTTAATGCGCTGCGAAGGTTCTACGTGTATTTCAAATTTTATCTTATCTTTTCCCTTCATCGCTTTCCATTCATCGGCAGCATCATTGAGCGTGACAAGCACATCCCATCGTTTGAGGGGTTGCTCTTTCGAGAGAAAACTGTCGTACCCCCTCAGTATGACGTGTACATTATTGGCATCGAGCCACGAAAAATCGCACAAACAGTCGAATAAAGCATCTAAGTTTTTGCCGAAATAAGCGGGTAAACGCAATTGCTTGGCGATATGATTGTAAAAATCATTCATCGTCGCGATTTTATCCCCTTCTATAATCGCCACCAACGTATTACTATCTTTTTTAGAAACGTAGTTTTCTTTTAAAAATTTAAAATTGCTTGACATGATTTAGTTGCGTTAAATATTTTTTATAGTTGGCTTTTATATAGTGTATAGTTGATAGATTATAGTTGATAGTTTGATAGTTGATAGTTGATAGTTGATAGTTGATAGTTGATAGTTGATAGTTGATAGTTGATAGTTGATAGTTTAATAGTAAAAAAAACTATCAATTATCAATTATCAACTATAATCTATCAACTATAATCTATCAACTATAATCTATCAACTATAATCTATTCTTTCACTTCTACAAACGTTTGATAATGATCATTAGTGTACCAAGCTGTGCCATCCGAACCAGTGACGAGGCGTTCAGTGCCTCTATTTTTGCCGCGTTTTTTTGGATTGACATCCCATTCTTGGTATTTTATTTTCTGACCAGTATTATCTTTTACAGGCAAATGCCGTTCCCGATTTTGAAATACCCTGCCACCCACATACCCTTCGGGGGCTTCACCATTTTCACCGACGTGTTTCAATAGTTTATAGACTTTCGGAGGAATATTATCAGTTGCCACATTGGGAACAACAGTATTATCACTTTGCCTTTTGCCTTTTACTTTTTTTTCCTGTGCGGGGTTATTTTGGTCGTCAGATACTGAGGGGGTCGCGGTTGCAGTTGTTGTGTTGTCACTATCATTGCGCTTCGATGCTTGAGCGCAACCCATTGACAATGAACATATTAAAGCAAATAATAGTAGAACAATCGTTTTTTTCATTGACTCATATTGTTTTCGTAAATTAAAGATAACAGTGTTTGTGTGAATTTGGGAACAAAAGACGAAAATAAATTTTGTTTAGCATAGTATTTCTGTTTTTATTTCAACTCTGCAACCGCTCGTTCGATAATACTATCAATGCCGTTCGCGTCATCCGTTTTTGATATATCTTGCTTGATAGTAGGTGGTACACCGTTTTCAATATTGAACCCATTGGGACTAAGCGTAATAGTTCCAGAATAGCGCACGACCCACCCATTTGGCAATTGTGTAGAAGTTGGCGTGCCGCCGCCGCCGCCAGTCCAATCGCCTAATGTTTTCACGTTGGATAAATTGAGCATAGCCGTCACAAAAAGCGTGGTTGCACTATAACACCGCCGATTTGTCAATAGAATAATCGGTTTTAAATACTTCCTGTCGCCTTTTGGTTCTACATATTCTTCTTTAAAAGATGTCAAATCGTTTTTACCTGTCCCACGTTTCTCGGCTTCTTTCCACACCAAAGTCTTTTTATCAATAAAACGCGACATAAATTTTGATACATTCGATACTGCCCCACCCCCATTACTCCGCAAATCAATAATTAACCCTTTTGTATTTTGAAAACGATTAACAATAACATCAATAGAAAAATCGGATATATCGTTGCTAAAACTACTGTATCGGACATACCCAATGCGGTTGCTATCCAAAAAACGATGCACGAAAGGACCCGTGTACCATTGCACCCCTTTTAGATAATTGCGTTCAACAAGATTTGCATTATAGTTGTCGGGATAGTTGAGATACCAGTCCCAATTGCGCGAAAAATTGAACGCGCCGTAGAGATTGGTATGCCCATCTTTCAGATTATACAACAGAGAATCCATGATACGGAACACTAAAATATCATTCATTGTATCATTTGCACGCGGTATCCAGACTTTACCCACCGAATCCCAATTTATTTTCTTATATTCAAAAAAAGGATATTTCTCATTCAACACATTCCACAAATACTTGACATTTTCAGTAGGTGAGCTTGTAGGGTTGGCTTCAATGAATAGTTTTTCACAGCTTGATAGTGCGAAAATGAGTAAAAATAGGGAGAAGGGGCGTCTTGTTTTTTTTAAAATATTTTCACATATCCTATTCATTGTTGTATGATAATTTTTTTTATAAAAATTTGATAGTCAATATATTATGCCCAAGACGTTGCAGTGCAACGTCTCTACGAGAAAATCGGAATACCCCCATAAATCTTAATAATCCTGTTATCCTGTACTACATCACATAATGCGCCTTGCGGGTTGCTTTCTTTTTTTTCATAAATTTTTCTAACAAATCCAACATTTGGTCAAACTCGATAAGGAAACCATCGTGCCCAAATTTTGAATCAATCAATCGCAATTTTGCATGTGGAATATAAGACGTTATTTTCACTTGCTCTTCTAACGGAAACAATATATCTGTTTGAATACCAACGACTAAGGTATTACATTTTACTTTGCACAGTGCATTGTGCAAGCCACCCCGATTGCGACCAACGTTATGCGAATCCATCGTTTTGGAGAGCGAAAGATACGACAAAGCATTGAATCTTTTACGCAATTTTAAGGCTTGATAGCGTTGATAGCTTTGTACTTTAAAATTTTCCAAAAGGTCACTGTCATCTGCTTGTGCAATATTGTAACCTTCATAACTGCGATAGCTCAACATACCAATAGCACGCGCTGCCTCCATGCCCTTTGCCCCTGCATTCAAAAATTCAGAATAGGTCGTGGCTTTTGATAAGGCTTCTTCCGATATGCTTTGGTCGGCTTCGATAGCCATACGTTGGGTCTCGTTGAGGGCAACGCTCCATGGTGTCATCTGCACGCCACAAGCGACAACGGCAATATTTTCAAAAAAATCGGGTTGCATAATTGCCCATTCTAATACCTGTTGCCCGCCCATTGAGC
>JAYVKQ010000846.1:0-2736 GCA_043768285.1 Saprospiraceae bacterium
GAGCCATTCCAGCGTATCTTTGCACGAATTGCCCTCCTGCGGAATGACCAATCACGATAACCTTTTTCAACTTTGGAAACAATTTAGGGTCGCACACTCGAGCTATAATAGAATCGACTAAACTGAAACTGCTAAAAGCCTCTCCCATTTTCCGCTTTTTACTTGAAACGGATTCATCGCCAATGCGCCAATTATTATTCGCCCAAAACAAATGGTTTTCATTGTGGTTGTGGTCTTCCAAGTCCTTTAACGAGGTGAATTGTGGTGAAATGAATAAAGTTGACTCATCTTTATTTTCTGCTGTAACAGCCGCTTCGCCCCATTCGTAATAGTCCAAACCATTGCGTCTTGCGCCGTGGATGTAAATGATTAATTGCTTGATTTTTTTATTGGGTTCAGCAATTGGATGGTTGCTTGCGTAGCGCAAAGTATAGGTTTTTCCCCCTTTTAGTATGTCAAAAGTCGAAGGGCAAGGGCGCTCTATTTTTTTAACGGTGTCCTCTTGCGCTGTGGTAAAAGTGGGGATTGCAAATAGAAAAAATAGAAAAGGGATAAGGTATTTCATCTTGATTAAAAAAATTTATATAAAATAGATTGGGTAATTTTCATGGAAATATTATTCTATAACAACTTTGACTTGTTTAAAAATGCTCCCCTTTTCATCACTAAAAGCTAAGATATACACCCCATTACTGAGGGGGCTGATGGAATCTAAACGGGCTTGTTGGCTATTGGTTTCTATGGTTTTTTCCACCATTAATTGTCCTTGTAAATTGTAAAGTTTGATTAAAATGGGTCGTTCCAAAAGTTTATCAAAGGTGATATTTAAGGTATTGTGCGCTGGATTTGGAAAAACGGTGATATTTAAAGGGTTTATTTCAGCTGTTGAAGTTGTGCAGCCAAAAATTATTGAATTGAAATAATGTTTTGCTAAATACACTTTTAAAGCATTGGCTAATTCAGTAGCAAAACGGTTGCGATTTTCATAGTTATTGCGAACACCCGTCAAATTACATTCTATCTGAATCGCATCAATTTTTGTACTATCTCGGCTGCCATGCCGCACAGTATTATAACCGCCATTAAAATAATCATCGCCGACATTGGGTGCGAGGTCTTGTTGAGAAGGAACAGCCGGAAAGTTTTTTGCTGCTAATAATGTCCCCAAAGCAAAAGTGCCGCGCATTAATTGAGCCGCATTAAAGCCATTTAGGTTATTTAAAAGAAGATTTTTGATGCTTGAAAGGTCTCTATACTGAGGGGTCGAAATAATGGAATCGGATAAACGAAAATCCGAGCTGTTTAACAGATAGCCTAATTCAAGTCTTTGAATGGTGTGACCATGCCCATGTAAATCAATTAAAATGCCGCGCCCATAACGTTTCACAACATCATTTTTAGCCGCTTGAACATATTGGTGCCACTCCTGCCAAGCCACTTCCGCATCGGCTGAGCCATTTGCTGCCTCTACGATTTCACGATTGGCATCCAATTTTTTACGGTGCAAACGGTTGATAATAATATTCGGGAAACAACCAAAAACTTGTCGCAGTGCCGTATCAATTTGATAGGCTAATTCCATCGTATTTGCGTCCATGACGGTGGTGCAAGTTGCGCAAGTGCGGTCAGGAATAGAGGCGGGTTCGAGCCGTCCGCCATGCGGCGCAGTGATGATAATGGGCAAATTGCCTGCTCTGTATTCAATATAACCTTGCGCTCCGAGATAAGTACTGCCTGCTTGAAAGGTTTGGGCGTAAGTTATAATGGTGCATAAAACGAGGTAAAGGAAGGTAAACAATGGTTTTTTCATGAAAAATCATCTGGAAATAAGCAAAATATAGCCATTTATACTGAAGGGATAAAGATGATGAGGCTGTCTCAAAGGGTTATTGAAACAGCCACATCTAACACTATCTATTATTTATTCACTTCCGTCATTTGAAAAATATCAGGAATCGGTCGCGGTAAATTCGGATTACCATTTATTTCCGTTTGAGCATATATCAAACGCTCAGGGTGTTTGGTTGCCGTTGTAGAATTAAAAGGCAATGGGGGGCGCAAAGCCGCATCGGTTTTTGCTAAACGACGAAAATCATTAAAAGGCAATATTTGACCATAAAGCGAAACATAGCGTTCTTCGATGATTTCACGCAACAAAGCTCTGTCTTGAGCGATGTTATCTCTGTTTTCAATGCCACCCACTAAGAAATCAGCATCTACGTAGGCGTCATATTTCACGGTATCGGTTGTGCCTATAGGTGTGAAAGCATTGCCTTTAACGTTTAAATAAGCCCTTAATTTATTCAATTGCAATAATCCTTCAGCAACTCCTTTTGTGCGTAAGCCCGCTTCAGCCAATGTCAAAAGGTTTTCTTCAAAAATGACTAATGGCATTGGGGCTTTTTGAGCAGCTACGCCTCTTTCACCCGTTGAACTTGAACCGCCGATAACATAATATTTTGAGCGCGCATCTTCGGTAGTTTTAGCATTATTGCGAGAACCTACGGCAAATGTTCTTCCCAAAAGACGGGTTAAATATGTGGTGCCTGTGCTGAAATAACCGCCCCGATTGGCAATCATCATGTTCATCAAATTGCCATCACCAATAGCTGTGCCACGAGGGACAAATTTCAATGAATTTGCGCCCGAGGAAACACCTAATAAAGCAGCGGCGTAGGCTTTATCATACTCTTTGGTTTCCATGAAATAACGCCCTTTGAGCGTGTAGGCCACTTC
>JAYVKQ010000847.1:0-4595 GCA_043768285.1 Saprospiraceae bacterium
TCAAACGGCTGTTGGAAGCTTTCGACAATGCGTCGAGCGATAACACACTGGGTGTGTTATGATTTCTTTTTTTCATCTGAAAAAAAATGGTGCAAAAAGAACAACATCATTCTTGAAATGTCGTAATTTTGCAGAGTTATTTAATTTGATTCGGGTAGCCAACAGCCCGTTCAATGTTTTTAGTTTCACGCGGTTCGTAAAATGTTGGCAACCGCGTTTGTGATGCTGATATTTACAAACAAACTTGTTAGAAAATATCAACCAACAAGGAACTCGATGTAGCAATCATTGAGTTCTTCTTGTTTGCAGGGCAAAGATACTTTTTTTTATCAAAACCCTTTTTTTTTACCTTTTTTGCAAAAAAAGGGATTCCTTTTCTTTAAAGCTGCAATACATAGTTGTCAATCAATTACAAACAATCATTAACAACTAAAAAAAATCTATTATGAGAAAGGCAATCAAAATCGCAGCAACTTTCGCATTCATCGCATTAGGGATGACCTCTTGTCAAAAAGAAAATACTGAAAATGCTATCAAACCCACTGAAAACACGGATACGAAAGGAACTGCACAAGATACTTCCTCCGCATTCAACCTTAAGAATGCCGTATTGGTCTCCGAAGAAAATGTACCTCAAAGCGTCCGTGAAGGGGTTACGACTTCCGAAGCGGAGATAAATTTTGCTAAAAAATTTAAGGCACCACACAAAACTTTAGCAGCAGGCAGACGCGTAACTGTTTATGGTGGGCTTTATTGCGAAAGCAAAGGTGGAGATGATGGTAGTGGTCTTGAAATCTATGGCGATGTAAAAGTCAACACTGTAACAGCAGCAGGTGCAGTGACATCTCCCCCAGTTTGGGGCAGTTCGATATTTAAAAATGGTTATCCATTGATTTTTATCAAACCAGGGCAGACCATAGCAATTAATGCGGCGGCATATCAAGTAGCAAATCCAACAACAACTTACTTACGATTATCTGCACACTTATATGATGATGATAGAAATTCAGATGATGGAAGATTCCCTAATCAAGCAGATTTCATGGGTAATACCTATCGATATGTAACCATTCCGAATTCAGGGGTTTCTACTCAGTGGATGCGATATGCAGACGGCGCACAAATTGTTTGGATGAAATATACAATCTATGTCAATTAAAAACGAAAGAAAGGCGGTGAAGAACATTCTTCACCGCCTTTCTTTCGTTTTTAGAGTTTCAAATTGCCTGTTTTTGTGATGAGAACGCCTAAAGGGATAGCGGTAGTTCACTAGAACATTGATACTATTGATACTATTGATACTATGATACTATTGATACTATTGGTATTATTAGTCTAAAAAAATAATAATTGATTATCAATATATTATGTATTATAAATAAAGTTATACAAACTTTTTGTTTTGATTACTATGAAAAAAGAGATTTTAGATGGATATAAAATGCTATTATGTATACTATTGATACTTTCGTGATACTTTCAAACGCGTATAACTAATTGATTTATAATTAATTATAACTGAAAGTATCATAGTATCAATAGTATCAAATAAAAAATAAAATTTTAAAATGGGAAAATGAGAAAAACGTATTTTATTTCAATAAAACACTTATTCTCAAAATAACAATATGATTACATTTTTTTTTACATTTTTAGAGTTTTTTTTTCTTCAAAAAAAAATACTGACACTTTTTGTGTCAGTATTTTATATTTTAAAAAGCTATTTTTTCAATATAACATTTTTTCGTATTTCCCATGTCCCATCTTACGAAACATGGGTTGATGAGCGTCTTGATTTTTTAACATTCGATACATGGTCATCCTTGCAATATTATACTTTTCCGCAATTCGTTCTGCATCTGCGGCAACAAATTCTTCGGGTAATTCTCTGTACCACATTTTGTAATTATGGGGTAATTTGTCAATCGGGCTGCTAAAATTCATTAAACTACTTGCTTTCAACGCATTTAATAAAAAATATTCCGCCAATTCGGTTGCTCTCATCACAGTTTCAATAGAAATAACGGTATCTAAAATGCTATTTCGGTTTTCACTCGCCCATTGCAACAAATGTAATTGTAGACAGCATCTCAAAGCAATCGTTTGAATCTTAGAATATATATTTCGTGTGAATTCATTTTCTAGGGTATCCAAATGTGCACGTTGTTTGTTAATCCAATCGGTCATAGCATCTTCTGCAACCTCATCGAAGCTAATCGGATGGCTTTCAAAAGAATCTTCGTCCCTTTTCGCTATTTCGAGGTCTATAATTTGATTTAAAATAGGGGCGTAACGCTCAAAAAGTTTTTTGGAGGCTTCTGCTTCCCTATCTTTTCTCTTTTTTAAAGCATTTACCATTATTTTTTCGGGCATGACGAATACAATTCTTTCGACAAAACCATTTAATCCGCGCCCATTTTTGCTCAATTCATCTAACAAACCTGGTTGAATCGTACCAACAAAAGATATACTTGAAGCGTCCACATAAATTTTGCGTGCTTTGCGATTCACCATCAATGCGCCGCCACTCCAATTTGCTAACCAAAATTCTTGTTCACTGCCTTTGTTGTAGCGGTCAAAATTTTTGACCCAACCCGCGGCTTCATCTACATAAGCCGCAATTCCATTCAAATTATTACCCAAACCATCGCTTAAAGCCTCTAAGGTAAAATCGCCAAAAAGAATTTGAGGACACCCAATAAGGCTATTTTCTTTCTCTAAACCATTGATAACCATTTGTTTATGTTTCTTATATATTTTATCGGCTTCTTTATCTTTATCCGCAATAGGCTTTAATGCGAATCTCAAAGGATGCGTTTTATTCGTACCTGGAGGCGCAACCAAAAGCATATACATGCAAGGAATTTCGTCCCAAATATATTGCAATCGCACTTTTCGTCCCGTGGCAATGGCTACAGCGACTAAAATGCCCGCAGCCATAAAATCAGGAGGATAAGCTAATGATTTTTCGGCATCGGATATAATATTTCGAATATTCGGAGGAAGGACATGAATCGGAAAGTGGGGAATGATTGGGGTGTCGGTGTCGCGTAATCCCTTTTTGTCGGGTGAAATTACACTTTTCACGCCCGAAACCATCGAAGAAATGCTAATTTCATCCGTATTTGCCCATTTCGCAACAATTTTGATATAATGCGGTCGAACATTTTCGGATAAACGCGCAACGACTTGACACATTTTTTTTGCGGCATCTTGTATTTCCGCCCCCGTTTGAGGATTAATTTCGTCCACTACCGCCTGCAAAAGCAGGTTGACACCATCGGTTACGTGGGTAAACATTTGTCGAACGGCTTCCTCGCCCTCGTGTGCGAGCACCTCCAAAATGTCTTTTAGGGCTGGAGTAGCGATTTTGACCGAGAAACCTGCGGAAAGGAACATTGGAATCGCTCTTAGAGTTGCTTTTTTACCTGAATCGTCCGAATTGAAGGCTAAAACGACCCGAAATAATCGAGAAGGATCTCCACATAATCGTTTTAGTTCAAAAATGTGGTTTTCGGTTAACATCGTGCCACAAGTTGCAACCACATTTCGGATGCCGCATTGCCAACACGCCATCACATCAGGATAACCTTCGGTTAAAATAACTTCCTCTTTGGCGCGAATATATCGGCGAGCAAAGTTCAAATTGAATAAAATCTTGGATTTTTCGTAAATTTCGGTCGTACTGGAATTCAGATATTTAGGATTTGCGGTTCCTACGGCTCTCGCGCCCCATGCAATCACATTTCCTGTAGGATCTAAAATAGGAATGGTGAAGCGATGTTTAAAAAACGGTTTTCCATCGGCATGAATAATTCCGATAGATTGCTTGCTTTCGCGCTCCAACAATAAATCAATCTCTGAGCCATCCGCAAAACTACAACCAAAATCTATTATCGTTTCCTCCGCGAGTCCGCGAGTTTGCCAATAAGTAATGGCTTGGGATTGATGTGTCAACAAACGAGTTTGAAAAGCCTTTGCTGCATTTTTGAGTATCGTTTTGCGCTGCAAAAGTTGGGTTTCTTCCTCCGACAAAGAACGCGTGGGCAGATCGATATTTGCTTTTTTCGCCAGAAAACGAAGTGCTTCCATGAATGGAAGTCCATCCCGTTCCATTACAAACTGAAGTACATCGCCACTTTTGCCGCAACCAAAACAATGAAAGGTTTGCGCCGAGGGACGGACAAAAAAAGAGGGCGTTTTTTCGTTGTGAAGCGGGCAACAACCTTTTAAATTCGCCCCTGAGCGTTTTAAAGAAACGGTTTCGCCTACAATGGATTCGATAGAAGTACTGTCTTTTACTTTTTCGATGATTTCTCTCATTTTTCAATGTTTTTTAAAGGATTAAAAAAAACATTGGAGAGGGTAAAATTTAGCGTACATACGCCAAAAACTAACTCATGCGACCATGAGTTATGGATTTTTTTATTCATTTCTGAAAGGAATGTGCAAAATACAACATCTTTCGTAAAATGTCGTAATTTTGCGGTGAATTTAATTTGTTTCGGGCAGCCAACCGCCCGTTAACGTTGTTTAAAGCCGCACAGCTTAGAACGTTGGCAACTGTGCAACTTTTGATGGTGATATTTTAAACA
>JAYVKQ010000848.1:0-4450 GCA_043768285.1 Saprospiraceae bacterium
CTATGCATACCCAAATGAGGGTTAGAATTTTACCGTTATAAGTGCCGTTTTATAAAATTGGTGTATATTTGTCACATAAAGCCAAACTTTAATGTCAAAAAAAATCAAGCATATCATCCTTTATCTCGCCTACGCGCTATTGTTGCTGCACAATCTTACGCCGCACCAACACCACGATGAATTGAGTGCAATCGAGCATGAAAGAGAGCATACTTCTACAAATATCCTTGATTTTTTACGTACGGTTTTTCACAACGATTTTGGCAATCAATACCATTTAGATAATTTTGAATTAGAGAAAAACAAAAGCACCGATAAAGCATTTGTTATTACCGATTTTGACAACGAAGATATTGATAATCAACAAGTTAATATACTGTCTTTTAATTTTGACATACCCCTTTTTACGACTTTTTCTCTACAAAATATAGCGGCAATAGCTCACGTGCCGCCTTTATTGCACTATCTCAAATCTACCATTCCTATCTCTTTCAAAGGCTTTTCTGCGTTGGGTTTGCGTGCACCACCGTGTGCGTAATTTTTCCTGTTTTTTACTTATTTATCTTGTACCTTTTGGGCGACTTGGCGTATTTAACTTTTGATATTCAAGTTTTTCAACAATTACATTGCGTCACTACGTGACTAAGTATTTGCTAAGGTTTGTTTCTGTTATAAACATTAAGACCCAAACGGGTCTATAAAAAATGCACGAATTTCTGTCGCGTAGCGACAATATATTTATAACAGCCAAACTGACTGAGCATTTGCTAAGGTTTGTTTCTGTTATAAACATTAAGACCCAAACGGGTCTATGAAAAATGCACGAATTTCTGTCGCGTAGCGACAATATATTTATAACAGCCAAACAAACAAGAACCTCCTTAGTCACGTAGTGACGCAATGTAATTGTTCAAAAGTTTAGGTGACATAAGTTTTCTCTAAAAGCTCTCCCTACACGGTACACAATTCGCGCAGAAAATGTTAGAAAAAATCATACACCTTTCCATCAAAAATAAATTGTTGGTGATATTGGCGGTGTTGGCAATCGCCCTTGCGGGCATATGGGCAGCGACCCGTATTCCACTCGATGCTGTGCCCGATATAACGAACAATCAAGTGCAAATCATCACCTCTTGCCCTTCGTTGGCAACGCAGGAAGTAGAGCAAAATGTGACTTATCCGATTGAACAGAGTTTGGCAACTTTGCCCAAATTGGTCGAGATGCGCAGCATTTCACGCTTCGGGTTGTCGGTTGTGACCGTCGTTTTTACGGACGAAACGGACATCTATTTTGCCCGTCAGCAAATATCTGAGCACTTAAAAACGGCTATTGAAGACATCCCCGCAGGCGTGGGTACGCCCGAATTAGCACCGCCAACAACGGGTTTGGGCGAGATATTTCAATACGTTGTTCGCCCTACAAAAGGGTCTGAACACAAGTATAATGCGATGGATTTGCGAACCCTCCAAGACTGGGTGGTGGCGCGACAACTCTATGGCACTGAGGGGGTCGCCGAAGTGAATAGTTTTGGCGGTTTGCTGAAGCAATATGAGGTCAATTTTAATCCTAATCGTTTGAAAGACTTGAATGTATCTATACCTGATATCTTTAATGCGTTACAAGATAATAATCAAAATACAGGCGGCGCATATATTGATAAAAAGCCAAATGCCTATTTTATTCGTGGCATTGGCACGGTGTCGAGCATCGAAGATATAGGCAATATCGTAGTGCGTGCCAACGAAAACGGGACACCGCTTTTGATAAAAAATGTGGCAGAAGTTAAATTTGGCAGTGCCGTCCGCTATGGGGCTTTGAACTATAATGGTATCGAAGAAGCGGTAGGTGGTATGGTTTTGATGCTCAAAGGGGCGAATAGTTTTGACGTGGTGGGGCGTGTGAAAGAGAAAATTAAAACCATTCAAAAATCACTGCCGAGCGATGTGGTGATTGAACCATATTTGGATAGAACCAACCTCATCAGCCGCGCTATTGCTACTGTTGAAAAAAACTTGGTTGAGGGCGCATTAATCGTGATTTTCGTCTTGGTTTTGTTTCTCGGCAATTGGCGAGCGGGTTTGATTGTGGCATCAGCCATACCACTTTCCATGCTTTTTGCCTTGCTTTTGATGCACATTTTTGGGGTTTCAGCCAATTTGATGTCGCTTGGGGCAATAGATTTTGGTTTAATCGTGGACGGGGCTGTTATTATTGTGGAGGCAACTATGCATTATCTGGTTTTAAAAACAGTCACTCTTGAAAATTTAGGGGGTAATGATGAAAAAATACTGAGGGGGGGGATTTCTCAACCCGATATGGACGATATAGTAGAAACCAGTGCGAAAAAGATGATGAATAACGCCGCTTTTGGGCAAATTATCATCTTAATAGTTTATTTACCTATCTTATCGTTGGAAGGTATTGAAGGAAAAATGTTTCGCCCGATGGCGCAAACTGTAGGCTTTGCTATTATCGGTGCATTATTGTTATCCCTCACTTATATACCCGTGATGTGTACTTGGTTTTTACCCAAAAATGCCACACATGGCTTTGCTTTTTCAGAAAAATTAATCGCTTATTGTCAAAAAATATATACGCCCGTTTTGGATTTTGCCTTGAAAATGAAATATGCGGTGGTGAGTTTGGCAGTGGGTTTATTATTATTGAGCGTATTGATTTTCAGTCGTCTGGGTGGTGAATTTATACCAACTTTGCAAGAGGGTGATTTCAATTTTGACTTTATATTACCCCAAGGCGCGTCCCTATCGCAGACCGTGGAAACGAGTATGCAAGCTGCCCGTATTATCCGCACTTTTCCAGAAGTAAAAATGGTGATTGGCAAAACAGGCACGTCTGAAATACCGATGGACGTGATGCCGACTGAGGGGACAGATGTGATTATCATTTTGAAAGATATGGACGAGTGGACTACCACACACGACTACAACGAATTGGGCAGATTGATGACTGAAAAACTCAGTAATATACCCGGTGTTTTTGTTGAATATAGTCAGCCTATTCAGATGCGTTTCAACGATTTGATGACGGGTGTGACACAAGATGTAGCGGTCAAAATATTCGGTGAAAACTTGGATACACTTGCTATTTTAGCCGATAAAGTAGCGCGTGTTATTGAAAAAGTAGAGGGTACGGGTGAACCCAAAGTGCAACGGATTACAGGATTGCCGCAAATTTCGATACAATATGACCGACAGCGCATGGCACAATATGGCATCAATGTCAAAACGCTCAATCAAGTCATTAGCACAGCTTTTGCGGGTCAAAAAGCGGGAGTTGTATTTGAAAACGAACGCCGTTTCGATTTGGTTTTGCGCTTGGATAGTGCCTACCGCAGCAATATTCAGAACGTGGCTGACATTTATATTCCCTTACCGAATGGCAATCAAATACCCCTTTCGCAAGTAGCCAACGTAGATTACAAAGAAGGACCCGCCGAAATTGGGCGTGAAGAAGGCAAAAGACGGGTCGTTATTGGCTTCAACCTCAAAGGGCGCGACGTGCAAAGTGTGGTTGAAGAATTGCAAAATAAGTTAGAAAAACAAGTAAAATTGCCTACGGGCTATTACTTTACCTACGGCGGTACGTTTGAAAACCTACAAAAGGCGACAAAACGCTTATTGATAGCCTTGCCGCTTGCCTTAATTTTAATATTTATTTTACTCTATTTCACCTTTCATTCGGCGCAACAGGCGGCTTTGATTTTTACAGCAATTCCGATGTCTGCCATTGGTGGTGTTTTCGCTTTACTACTGAGGGGTATGCCGTTTAGTATCTCGGCAGGGGTAGGTTTTATTGCGCTGTTTGGCGTGGCAGTTTTGAACGGTATTGTCTTGATAGGCACTTTCAACGATTTGGCGGCACAAGGATATGATGATATTGTGGCGCGGGTGAAAGAGGGGACAAAAATCCGTCTGCGTCCTGTGTTGATGACAGCTGCCGTTGCCTCACTCGGGTTTTTACCGATGGCATTGTCCAATGGCGCGGGCGCAGAAGTACAGAAACCTTTGGCAACTGTGGTCATCGGTGGTTTAATAACAGCTACTTTTTTGACTTTGGTAGTGCTGCCTTTGTTGTATATTATTTTTCAAAAATATCGGGAAAGTAAAAAACAGTAATAGTATGGCAATAGGTAAAAAGCCTCGTTAGAGGTGAAATATTGGTAACATAACATCATCAAGCTCGAAGCCCAGTTAGGGGTGCAATGGCTACGAGTTACACACCTAATGGCAAGGTTGATAGGTTCTAAACCCGAAGGGTTTTAATGTGAATAACCCCGAATGAAATTCGGGGAAGGCGAAATAAAATGGGCAACAATCCTGAAAGGATTGAATAACCGCACCCATAAATCCAACCCCATTCGGGGTTACATCCTGCTATTTCTGGGCATCCTCCCCGAATTTCATTCGGGGTTATTCACATTAAAACCCT
>JAYVKQ010000849.1:0-11012 GCA_043768285.1 Saprospiraceae bacterium
ACCAAAGTGCTTAAAATAGCTTCAAAAGCGGGGTTTAAATGCCTATTGCGTTTATATTGCTCGGCTATTAAGCGGCGTATGGTCGCGCCAACACGGGCATCGCGCACCGAACCATCGGGTATGGTCTCCCCCTCAGTATCCCACGGGCGGCGACCTTCTCTATTTTCCATCAACCACGCGCGGGCTTTGTCCATCATATCGTTTTCGTCAGTTGCCAATTCGTCAATCACATCAGCAACTAAAGCCTCCTTTGGGGTATAGTAATGCCCATCGCAGACAACATGATAGGCTTTTTCGATACCCAGCAACCACATCAAGCGGATAATACTGCCACCCCCTGGCATCAAGCCCAAAGAAGTTTCGGGCAATCCCAACAATGTATCTGACTTATCAATGGCTATGCGATGATGACACGCCAAAGCCAAACCAAAACCTGGTCCCAACGCTGTACCGTTAATACCCGCTACAACAGGCACACCCGGGCTTTCTAAACCTCGGAAAAACTCGGTCATGCGCATCGTGCTTTCAAATATATCTTTCGGGTCAGTGGAACTGAAATAAAAGTCCAGATTGCCACCGACGAGAAAATTCTTTTTTGAAGACGTAATAATGACCCCCCTCAGTACCCCAGCGTTTTTATCGGCTTTGAGTTGCTTCAAAACGGGCATAAACGATTTGCCAATATCGTGGCTGATAATATTGTTAGGATTACCGTCCATATCTAAAGTGATGGTGACGATATTGTTGATGTCTTTTTCGTAACGTATCATATTAGAGTAATAGAGTTCAATTTTATTACACAGAGTTTAAAAGTTTTCCAAAATGCTGTCATTACGAGCGCAGCGAAGCAATCTGTGGGCATTATTCGAGTATTTAAATGTTTAACTTATCGAATAAGTGCCAAAGATTGCTTCGCTGCGCTCGCAATGACAGCATTTTGAAAAACTTTAAATAGATTTTTACATTTTATCCATTGGCACAAGGCGGAAAATATATCCGGGTTCTTCGACCGCTACATATATAAAGCCATCGCGTCCCATTTCTACGGCTCTCACACGCCCAATGTTTTTCAAAAGCATTTCTTGGCTTTCCACTTTGTTACCGTTCATATGCACACGGTTGAGGTATTTGAAGCGCATAGACCCCATCAAAATATCGCCTTTCCACGCTTTATATCTATCCCCTGTGACGTATGTCATACCGCTCGGACCGAGCGAAGGCACCCAATAGGTGACAGGTTGCTCCATGCCGTCCAATTTATTATTCGGTGTCAAGATAGTGCCATCGTAATTGATGCCAAAACTGATAACGGGCCAGCCATAATTTTTTCCTTTTGTGGGGATATTAAGTTCATCGCCACCGCGCGGACCATGTTCATGTGCCCATATCACGCCTGTGTTTGGGTTCATCGCCATACCTTGCGGGTTGCGGTGTCCATATGACCAAATTGAGCCGTGCGCATTGGGTGTATTGACGAAAGGATTGTCCGTTGGAACGCGCCCATCATCCATCAAACGATGCACTTTGCCCATATCATTGTCTAATTTTTGCGGCAATTTGGCATCGTGCTGACCTCTATCACCCACTGTTACGAACATATAGCCTTGCTTATCAAATTCAATGCGCGACCCGTAGTGGTGGCGTGTATTTTGATACGGTTCAGCTACAAAAATGTCTTTCCCATCAACCAATTTATTGCCATCCAACTTAGCACGCATAACGGCTGTGGTAGCTGGCGATTTATCAGTATTATCTTTTGGTTTAGAATAAGATAAGTAAATTAAGCTGTTTTCCGCAAATTTTGGATGCAATTCAACGTCCATCAAACCACCTTGACCTTTTGCCAATACTGAGGGGACTCCTTCAATTTTGGTCTGTACGCCATTTGATAAGCGATAAAACGACCCGTCTCTATCCGTGTAGAGCATGTCGCCATTGGGTAAAAAAGCCATGCCCCACGGGTTCTTCAAGCCTTTTACGACCGTATCTAATTTTACAGATATAGAAGTATGTTCAAATATATTGGATTTTGGTTTGTCCGTAAATTCGTAGTTTTTGCGGCGGTCAAATGCAGCGAGGAAATAATCTGCCAAGTCCTCAATTTGTTGTGGTTTGAGCGAAAGACCCCAAGCGGGCATACTCAAATCGGGATAACCTGTAGTGATACTTTTGATAATTTCAGGTCTCGATTTGCCGTGTTTCCACGTCCTTTCTGCAAAAACATCACTGTTTTCACCATGACAACTGGCGCAAAAGGTTGTGAATGTTTTTTCGGCATTAGCCATACTGCCAGTAGCTGATGCTGATTTTACGTCCGTTTTTGATGTTTGGCACATCATAAAGGCGCATATAGAAATGGTTAATAGTACGATTCGATACATGATTTTATAAAATTTATATTTTATTGAAAAGAAAGCAAATGTATAAAAATATTACTTTTTAAAGTGTAAATTTATACATCTTCTACTTTAATACACCTAAAATACTGAGGGGGTGATTATAAATGGTGTATATGAAAATATTATATTGGAGTTAAAACAAATACAATCAAAAAGCCAATAATAGCTATAAGTGCCATCAAGCCCAGACAAATCCATAAGCCTAATTTCAATTTTTTGTAAACAGATTGAGCATTTTTAAAATGTCTATACGGCAAAATTAGGAAGAAGGCTACCAGCCAAATGATGAAGGATATATAGAAAAACCAGAGAAAGTATAAACCAATTTTTGCCAATTTATTGCATAATTTGATACGTTTTTCGGCTATAATAATGTGTTTATGAACAGTAGTATCTTTTGGAGCAAAAACGCTGATTGCCTGAAATTCAACCATTGCTTTATGCTCAGTAAAGGGATATAATGCCAATATAAGGAAAGTAAATAAGCCTAAATATTTTTTCATATTTCAATGTTTGGTTTTTTTAAATTATTTCATTAGACATAATCACTATAAGAACCCGTCAATAAATCACCATCAGCGATGCCAAAAAGCTGCATATAATATTGACACTGTTCTAAAAGTTTATCATAGCCTATTGAACCATCGCTATCAATGGCTTCTATTTCTACAAAAGAACCTAAGCCTTGCACCATATCTAAATGAAACTTGACGTTTTTGATGAAATAGATATGCCGATGTTTATCAACCACTTTTAATATGCCGTTTGCTTGTGTCAATATAGCTTTAAGTGTGGAATGTGGTTTAGACTGATACAATAATATATCGCTCTGTTTGGGTCCCGCTTGATTGGGGCGGTTGTAAAATATCAAAGCGTTTTCGATATTCCCTTCCCGTAATTTTAAACGACCATACTGCACTTTGAAGTAGGTATCAATTTGGTGGTCAATACCCTTAAAATCGGCACTATGGGCTTCTAATATAGCCTTTACGCGCTCATTGTCCGCGCTTTTAGCTTTTATTTCAATATTTAGATGTGTCATAGTTTTTTCATTTTAGGGCAAAAATAGGCTAATCCGTGTGTCGATTTATTATATACAAAAATTATTTTTTTAAAATAAATTAGAAAAGGTTTGTACTTACCAATTTAGGGATTACCTTTGCAGCGCAAAATCGCGGAGTGGAGCAGTTGGCAGCTCGTTGGGCTCATAACCCAAAGGTCACAGGTTCGAGTCCTGTCTCCGCTACAAATTATATAAATTACTGATTATCAATAATTTGTAGCCGTTAAAAAATAATTCTCATACCGTAATGGTATGGGATTTTTTTTTGTGCCAACTTTGGCAGAGCAGGATGCTTACCAGCGCATCATCGGAAAGTAGTGTGCATAGTAGGCATCCTCTTGTAGCAATTTTTTGAGAAAAATTACCCGCGTTTAGACCGCATCGCCTTAGTATGATTCAGCGACGTATCACATCTAAACTGTTCATATTCAACCGACTCCGTAGGATAGAGTGCGACTTTCCCTTCCGCATTGTAATGAACACCCCACCCATAGCGTTTGCCCAAAGGCGAAGCACGGAGGCAGGCTTGCCCTTTTGAAAAAAAGGTGTCGCGGGCTTGGCTCAGACTGTCTATGCCATTGCGTAGGGCATATATTGTTACCAAAACATCATCGGACGTATAGGTATAAGGGTTTGCCATTATCATATCAAATTGCAGGTTGGCAACTGATTTTTCATCGCCTTTTTGTGGTGGCACTTCTGCCACTGATAAAGGGCAATCTTCCGCAATTTCTATAAAGGTATTGTAGTAATTCGTGGTGTGCATTTTCGATATATTGAGTTAATCAAAAAAAATCGTGCTATCTTATTCAGTGTTCCATCATTTTTTTCAAAGTAACCATCAAATCGCCCCAATTTTTAGTAGAATGTACCTTTTTTTCAAGCGTATTGATATTGTGTTGCGATATGCTCAAAACGGTATTTTGTCCTTTTGATTTTACGCGATAGGTAATAATTTGATAATTTTCGGGACGGTCTTCGAGGTCCGACCAAGAGCTGTGGTAATCATATACCAGCACTTTTAAGGGTTCAAATTTTATGACAGTGCCTTTATCTTGATAGGCTTTGCCTTCGTATTCACCTTTGAATATGATGGATGTATTGGGTTGCCAAGTGGTGACGAGTTGCGACCCAAAAAAATATTGTTTGACCACATCGGGGTTGGTTAAGCCATCCCATACTTTTTCGATGGGCGCGTGGATTGTCCGTTGTACGGTTAGTTTGAAAGACATTTTTTAATTATTTTAAGATGAATGTAATTATCGGGGTAAATATAACACTCCTCACTGACAACCTTATGACAGTGGGTGTTCAGCATTGTCTGAAATTTCTTTTTGAATATTTTGCAGATATTCATTTAAGCCTATATGGTCTTTTTTTCGGAAGGGTTGAAGCATAACATTGATTTTTTGTATGCGATTTGTCCTAAAATCTCGATAGGACTGTTTGGTATGGCACCACGCTATCAAATGCCAATTGAGGGAATAAAACGTCAAGCCTATCGGTTCTACTTCTCTAATACTGTGGTAATCGTTTTGATTGAGGTATTCAATGCGGACTACATTCTGATTTATAATCGCATTTTGCAAAGGTGTAAGATAGTCCGTTGAGGGCATCAGATGCGCGTAGTGGTCGGGCACAAAATGGGCTGCACTGGCTTGGGTTATCTCCATTGTCTCCCGTTGTGAACGACCCAATACCATTTTTATCTTCGACAACGCCGACCCATAATGTTGTTGAACGGATTTATCGCCAAAGCGCACAATTAAGGGTTCTGCCAATGATAAGGCATTGGCTTCCTCAACGGTCAAGGATATAGGCGGTAAAAAGAAGCCTTTGCCCACCGAATAACCTTTTTCAACTTCAAAATAGACGGGTACACCTATTTCGCCAATCGCTTTCAAATCTCTAAAAACGGTGCGCTCGCTGATACTGAATTGCTCGGCTATCTGCGGCAGCGTCAAGTGCTTTTTACTCTGCAATTGGGTGATGATACCCATGAGGCGATCAATGCGGTTCATATTATTTTTTTGCAAAAATACGTGTTTTGACTGACAGTGTTATGTCAGTCTATTTCTTCGCTCTTGTGCGTGGTGTGCTTCACTTTTAGAAAAGACTATTTTAATGCTTTTTGGTATGCGGATACTGAGGGGGTGCGCTTGTGCAGCTCGGGAGACCTTTTACTTGGTCGGTGTCTGGAGACGCTAATCAGTGCGTGGGGGGGAAGTGATGGGGCGAGCCGTTTGCGGGAGATTAAAAACCAATTATCGTTATTCGTCATCATTGGTTTAAAACACATTCCCCATGCCCCCCTCAGTATTGCCCAAAAACAAGAGATTAAACAACACGTTTCAAACATTTTAGACGAAA
This sequence comes from Saprospiraceae bacterium, assembly GCA_043768285.1. Classification (GTDB taxonomy): domain Bacteria; phylum Bacteroidota; class Bacteroidia; order Chitinophagales; family Saprospiraceae; genus JAAFJT01. Next base: position 5,833 of record JAYVKQ010000849.1, read on the forward strand.
GGGAAATGAACGTAAGTAAAACCTTAGCCGAGCTATACGACCCCGACAAAATGCCCGTAGGATTGCGGGAGGCACACCGCCAAAACGACCTTGCCTTGGAGCGCATATACATATATCGGTCAAAACCCTTCGAAAGCGATGAAGAACGGTTGGCAAATTTGTTCAAATTGTACGAACAGATGATTGCTGCGGAGATGGAAGCGGGGACCTTGTTTGCGAAGGAGAAGAAAGGGAAAAAGAAGTAATGTAAAACGAGTTGTCGACGATTTAGCGATAACTGAACATACATACATTCTTTGGCGAAGTGTGCTTGAATGTGGATGTTTTTGACCAGCAAGGGCAACGCTATACACCTCGGGAGTGGTTTATTGCACCCTTCAATGTAATTGACAAAACCATTGCCTTAATAAAATCGGGCGAAATTATACACTATGCTTATGATAGTGATACTGAAGATATTAAAATCAAGGCTTTATAGGGGTCGGGTTGACAGGATTTGAACCTGCGACCACACGCCCCCCAGATGTGTACGCTACCAGACTGCGCTACAACCCGAGTTTGGGTGATTTAGTGATTTAAAATGACTCAATCACATAATTACTTTTTTGTCGAAGTAAGTGGATTCGAACCACTGACCCCCGCCATGTCAAGGCGATACTCTAACCAACTGAGCTATACTTCGATTACAAAATTGCTTTTCTTTAAAAGCGGACGCAAATATAAGAGGTTTTAAGAATTACACAAGCTACCCCCTCAGTATTTTTTTAAAATTTGCAAAATACTATTGACATTAACTACAAAAAGCCATCAATAGGGGGCGATTTCAATCGCCCTTTGGATATGAAAATTAATGCACCAAAGCCTTTTTTATGTATATACGGAATTTCAAAATACTTCATACTTCTTACGCGCAATCAATAAAACTGATTTGCCGACATTGTGCATGAGGAGTTTATCTACAAAAGTAGAAGTCGTGACCACATATTTATCCCAAAATAAAATTTGGGGCAGGGTAGGGTAGTCTTGTTTCAAAAACCATTTATTGGCTAAAGATGTGCCCAGACCTAAGGCATCTAAATAGTGAGATTGCACAATGTCATAACCTTCGGGTATTATTTTTTCGAGCATCGAGCGGCTATATCGTCTATAATGCCCAATAGATTTATCGAAGGGGCTGTACAGATATTGGTGTGCGGGTACGAGTATGATGAGGTGTCCGCCTGTTTTCAAATAGCTTAAAGTATGGGTTAGTTCAGCGGCATCATTTTCAATATGTTCAATTACATCTATGTATAAAATGCTGTCGTATAATATTTTATAAAAATTATTTTGATTTTTTAAAGTATCTAATGTTGAAGTAATGACATCACAAGCGGGTATTGTTTTGTCATTGATTTTCTCTTCAATAATTTTTGCTAAAGTGGCATCGGGTTCTAAACAAGTCCATTTTTCAATGGTATCAATATTGGCATTGTAAAGATATTGGGTAGTACCACCCAAGCCCGCACCGACTTCTAAAACCCGTTTTCCGAGATAGGGTTTTACTTTGCTGCCCCAATAGTTTTTCCAATTTTTTGCTTGGCTGAATAGTTCTAATTCATCGCCAATATATGTTTCAGACATAGACAAAATTTTATTTGGCGTAAAATTAGGGTAAATAATGGACAGTTTGATGTACTTTGGTAAAAAAAATGGAAGGATTAAATATGAATAAGGTTATATGTGTATTGGTACAACAGCTTTGAGGGAGGTGGAAACCAATAGCTAAGTAATTGATATTCAACGCCTTCGGAGTTGCAGCACTTGTCCATTAATTGTCCTATTCATATTTAATCTTTTCAGAATTTTTAACCAACCTATTATTCAGACGTTGGTGTTTACCGAAAAATGTACTTCTGGTACATAACCCATTTTAAAGGCATTTACATAGCTGATAGGTGTTAAAACTGCCACTTCTTGATGGGCTTTGACATCTATAACTTCTTGGTAGCCACTAAATGACCATTCAAACAATCGCTCTTGATACCATAAATAGGCTTTTGAATTGTCTAAACTAATAAAAGTGCCAGTAGGTAAGGTATTGAGGTAAGCTCTAAATCTTTGGTGCGTACCGTCTTTATTAAGCCGTTCTTGATGGATATAGTCGTCAATGATGTCCATTTTGGTTTTTTCAGTTACATTATATTGAAAACCATTCGCAGCGACCCAAAGCGTTTTAAATTTTTTAAAATCAGCATACCGACAAAAGCCACAGGGGCGATGACCCGCTGCAAATGCCGTTGCTTCATCCAAAAAGAACAATTCAGTCCACCTATTAGGCGACATAACGTTGCGGTGAGTGCCTTTATATTCAAGCACACAAGTAATCCAATATTTCACATTGTAGGGCTTGATTATTTTTTTTGAGGCATTATGGATTACGCCTCGATTCCCCGTAAATGTACCCCTTTCTGGAGTTGATATAATTTCACCGAAGGGGCTGACGCGATTTTGTAAAGGCATGTGCTTAAATTTAATGGCTCTTTGACAATTTAATTATGTAACATTAAAAAAAACAAGTGTTGAATGTACCGTCGAATTTATTCGACGGAGGCGTTGGTAATCAATAATTTACGCAGTCCGTCGAATAAATTCGACGGTACATTTTTACCAATTTATTTGTTAATAGCTAATCTTCAGGATATTGTCGAAACTTAACCGCCCAACCACGTTTTAAAATCATTCACGCGCTCGCGTGCCACAAATATATCTTCTGAGTAAGGCGGCGTGATTTCTAATTTCAATCGTCCATTAAAATGCGGACTGATTTTTTGAATGGCTTGTGCGTTGATGATTAATTTTCGATTGATGCGGAAAAAATGTTTAGGATGCAGTTGGTTTTCCAATTCATCAAGTGCGTGGTCTATCAAATATTTTTTTGTTTGAAAAATATAGAACTGCGTAATGCCATCTTCGGAGAAAAAGTAGGCAATATCGGCTGTTTCAAATGAGGAAAAATTTTGTCCTATTTTAACTAAAAAACGCTCTTTGTAGCTCGGATTAGCGATATTGCCTAACAAATTCTTAAAAAAATCAACGGAATACTGAGGGGGGGCATGATCTATAATGTCTGATTTTTTATTTTTTATTTTTGCTATAACGGCTTGTAATTCATCTTCATCTATAGGTTTTAGAAGATAATCCACAGCATTTACCTTGAAAGCTTTGATGGCATATTGGTCAAAAGCCGTTGTAAATACTACGGGGCAGGTGATATCGAAGTGGTTAAAAATATCAAAACTTAAACCATCAGCAATTTGAATATCCATAAAAACGGCATCAGGCATAGGGAATGTTTGCAGCCATTTGACGGATGCTTCTACGCTGTCAATCACTTCAATAATGGTAATTGTGGCATCGTGTTTCTGCAATAATTTTGTCAGTTGCCGCGCTGCGGGTTGTTCATCCTCAATGATGAGCACTTTCATAAGTATTTGATTTTTAATGCTTTAGTGAGTATTGAAAATTAGTTTAACCTCTGTGACATTATTATATATTTTATCTCTACCTAACTTTTTCTAAACGCTCAAATGTGGCGGTATTAATATCTGCTGATAATATTTTTCCTTCCGTTGCCAAAACATATGCTTCATCATATTTTTCGTGCATAGTGCCCATCATTCTATCCCAAATAGTCGTCCATAAGCCATAATTTTTGACTGAATATTTATGGTGCATATTGTGCGACACGGCAGTATTGAACCACTTGCCCAACCAATGGGTGTGCATATTTTTAGGAAAAATCTCGTAGCCCAAATGCCCATACACGTTGTAGGCAATTTGAAACAACATATATATGATGATAGCCGAGCGATGTACGGGCAAAGTGAAGGCAATAACTGGCACTATTGCCGCTTCAAAAAATGCCTCAATAGGGTGAAAAGCATAGGCTGTCCACGGCGAGGGATTATTTGATTTATGGTGTGTCAAATGAATGATATTGAATAATTTGGGATGGTGCATGACCCGATGCATCCAATAAAAATAAGCATCGTGTAGAAAAAACATCCACACAAAAGTAAAGGCATAGTAGGTTGGGCTATACTCGTTGTAGTTGTTATAGAGGTTTGTGTATTTGCTGATGAATGTAAATGTCAAAACACTGACGGCACTAAAAATGCCGATGGATATAATAGAATAGAAAATATCGCGCCCATAATCGGTCAGTTTTGGAAATTTTACTTGTATTTTCCGATGTTTCAAAGGGTTTTTTAATATAACATAGAAAATGAAGAAGGCTATACCTGCCATCAATACATACCGCGTTGCGATATTAGAGTAAGCAAAAAACCAAAGATTAAAGAATTTTTCCATTGCAATTTTGTTTATTTCAAGATAATAAAATTTTATTATAAACATCTAATTCTACTTTGGCACTTTAAAAATTTATAAAATTCATGAGGTTTTTGATTTTCTTTTTATAAAAAATTGTAAATTTTTATAAAAAGAAAATCAAAAACACACCCCCCGTTCTGCCAAGGTGTGAAAACAAAGTGTAGTTTTTTTTAGAGTGCCAAAGTAGAACTAATATTATGAATAAATAATAAGTTGGTCAAAATCCTGAAAGGATTAAACATGAATAGGGGTAATAAGTGAATAGGCACAATAACTCCGAAGGAGTTAAATATGAATAGCTAAGTAATTGACATTCAACTTCTTCGGAATTGTAGAGCCTATTTATTTATTGCCCTATTCATATTCAATCCCTTCGGAATTAACACTCATTTACTTATGTGTCAATATTTATTTATCACATTAACGGCAAACTAACCATAAAAGATTGGGGTGTAACAATCGTCACCACCGATTTGTTACTCACCAATTGATACCGATTTTTAATATTTTGCAAGCCTACGCCCGTGCCTTCTTGTATTTGATTTTTACGTTGCAAAATATTTTTGACTATCAAATTGTCGCCCTCCGTAAACACCTCAATATTGAGGGGGCGTTGGGCAGAAATGATATTGTGTTTGATAGCATTTTCAAACAGAATTTGAAGCGACAAAGGGACAATTTGTTTATCCAAATGGCTATCCATCGGGGCGATATGTACTTGCAAATTGTCGCCAAATCTTTCTTTCAATAAATAGATGTAAGCATTCAAAAAATCGAGTTCGGTACTGAGGGGGGTGGTCTCCGTG
>JAYVKQ010000850.1:0-3925 GCA_043768285.1 Saprospiraceae bacterium
CAAATCCGCTTGGGCTGAAATTACCAAACTCAAAGAACTTTGCTTAGAAAAAAATATCGATTTACCTAATTTTTTAACTGCGTAATGTCAGTTAATAATGTTAAATACATTAAAGTTAAAAAGAGTGGCACATTACCATATAGATTAGGAGATATTATAGCTCTAAGGGAAATTGATAAAAAAAAATATATTCGTTTTAAAAGTAGTGACAAGGACACACTATTATATGACTTTAACTTAAAAATAGGAGATACTTTAGCGGGCAAAGTATTTGTTTTAAATCAATTTATAGTGGCTAAAATTGATACTATTTCGTTAAACGGTAGTATTAGAAAGCGTTATGGTCTTAGTTATCTTATGAATAGCCCAGGGAGCATTGGGCCATACTTGATTGAGGGTATTGGCTGCACCTGTGGCTTTATTCCATATCCGTTGATACATGAATATAGTGGTGCTTTAGGCTGCCATTCGGTTAATGATAAACGCCTATATGGTGGCTCGGAAGGTAAATGCCTATTGTTATCCAATAAAAACCCACAAATAGAATTAGCGAAGATAAAGATTTCGCCCAATCCTGTAATAGATATGGCGCAAATAGATATACCAAACGATGTGGCAGTGGATAATATAAAGGTGTATGATTATTTGGGGCGGTTGATATACACGACAACTATTAATCAAAATAGTGTGACCATATCTGCAAAGGACTATGCTACGGGTATGTATTTTGTGCATATTTATAATAAACAGACTTTGGTAGGTATATCTAAGTTTGTGGTGGAAAAGTGATAGAAAATAGACCCCCTCAGTATTTCGCCCGATTTTGAAGTGTTTTGCTTCAAAATCGGGCATTAAGTTTTTAAAATAACGCTTACTTATTATATCAACCCTTCGGGATTAGGAACAAAATTAAGGAACGAATCCATATGTTTTTCGTAGCGGTCTGTATCAATTTTGTAAAGATACGCGCCTTTTTTGGAAGCTCCTTTTTGCTTTTCTTTCAATTTTATGAGTAGCCCAGTAGAGAGCATTTTACGACTAAAATTGCGCTTGTCTAAGCGTTTATTGTCATCCGTTTCTTTTACCCCAAATATGGCTTCATAGAGGGTTTGCAATTGCGGAATAGTGAATTTTTCGGGCAATAATTCAAAACCAATGGGGTGAAAAGCGGCTTTATAGCGCAGCCTTTGGGTAGCGAGTTTCACCATTTCGGCGTGGTCGAAAAGGAGTTCTGGCAAATCTTCGATGGGAAACCATTCAGCATCGTAGGTATGCGATATATGGGCTTCGTAGTCAGGTACATTCACTAAGGCAAAATAGGCGATGGAGACGGTGCGCTGCACAGGGTCACGCTGCGGGTCGCCGAATATGAATAGTTGTTCGAGATAGACATTGTTAAGTCCTGTTAATTCAAACAAAATACGGTCTGCTGCTTGTTGTAGCGTCTCATTAGGTTGTAGCCAACCGCCCATGAGTGACCACGTATCGTGGTCTGCTTCCACGCCTCGTTTGACCAACAAGAGTTTCATTTGTGCGCCATCAAACCCGAATATAATCGAATCTAAGGCAACAAGGCACTTGGTTTGCTGGTTATATTGTTCTAAAAAATGTAGCTGCATCGTCTTAATGATGAATGTTGAATGATAGAAGATGAATAGATGGCTATGCATTAGCCTTTTTTACATCATTCCATCTAAATTGGTCTAATTCGTTTTCAATTCGTGTTCTGATAATATAAAGTTGATTTTTCAAAAACTGTTTTATAACACAATATAAGTAAATTTAGGATTTTAATAGAAAAAAGGATATAATTTTTTGGAAAATTACGCAGTAGTTATTTATATTTGCAGATGTAAGTCACTACGAGTGGCTTTTTTTATTCAGCCCATTAATAATTGTCAAATCTACAATTAATTTTTAAAAATAAACGCAAATAAAGATTTTTTCATACATTCTTAGTTAGAGCGTTGTGAGCCTTACTTGTGAAAAAGTGAGGCTTTTTTACATAAAAGACTGGGGCTTATGAATTTTATCTATTTTCGTATATCTACTTATTACAAACCTTTCCAAATACCCGATTTTTCCAAATGCAATTGGGTATCCACATTCGGGCATTTTTGGTTGGGCTTGCGGTTGCTATCAGGTACTATAAATTCATAAACCAATGCCGTTACTGTTACCCCCTCAGTATAAGGCAGGTCAGCAATGGATTTGGGCAAGCGATTGATGCCACTGTTATACCACGCACCCGCTTCATTTTTAGAAATCGGTTTGCCTTGTAGGTTAAAAGCATGGGTCGTAACGATAAAAACGAAGGTGCGAAAATAGGCTTTTGTTGGAAATATCAGGCTTTTAAAATAATCCATATAGCCGACAAATGCCGCTTTCATGGGCGCATCTGCCCACCGATTGTCGGCGCGGTGCGTATAGTCTTCATTGTATTGCTCCATCTGCGTCACTAAGGCAAACCCGTTGGGGACAGACATAAACGTGCGGTAATTATAGCCTTCATTATCCAATGCCTTAGTGAGTTTGTCGGCTACCTCACCTAAATTTTTAATAGTAGCAAACGATGCACGTGGTATCTCACGCGGAGAACAACATGGTGGCGGCGGGAACGGAAACTGCGCTTTCAAAAAAGCGGCATCATCATCAAAAGGCATACTTTTACTAGGATTTTCTATTACCATTCCCCTAAGTGCATCGTCCCATCCTTGCTCAATATCATCTTTACGACGTGAATATTTGGGAAGCGGATAGGACGGAGGGAGTGTTTTTATGAGGCTATAAACATCAGAGGGGCTTGTTATGGCTTTATCATTCAATTTTGCCATCACAAAACCTAAGAAAAAATCAGCAAGACTTTCTTCTTTATCACGCTCTTTTTCTTCCAAAAGATGTATTTTACTGTTTTGTACACTAACGTGATGCCCTATTTCGTGAGCGAAAGCAATATAGACGATACTCTTACTCGCCGCTTTTTCTATAAAATCTTGGCTATACAAGATATACCGCTTGTTGGTCTTTATATCATATACAGCTACCACGTTTTCGACATTGGCTTGTATCAACTCAAAATTTTGTGATATTCTCGCCACTTGGCATATCTCTTTGACGATATTTTGCGCTTGTTCACTGACTTCAAAGCGATATAAATCGCTATCCCAAGTGCTATCCGAAAATTGACAACGGTTTTGAGTCTCAATATTGAGTGCAGTTTGGGCGATTGCCGTTTGGCATACGAGCGCGGATAAACACATTAAAAGGCGTATAATCATCTTCATTAGAGTGTTGTTTTTTTATGACTACAAATTTACTATAAAAATGGCAGATGTATATGCAACGAGGTAAAATGTCAAAAATACTGTCACGTGGCGCGATTCGCGCCATGATGAAGTGAGCGCAGTGCGCCATCAAGCTGAAAGCATCAAGGGGTAATCCGAGTTTAGTAAACCCATTTTTGATTTTTTTTGAAAAAAAATCAAAAATGGGTTTACTAAACTCTTGCCTAAATCTTCATTACTTTATCTATATTTGCTCAATCGCTTAAAAAATCAATTTTATCCATATCAAACCAACATCCATATGCGCATTATAGTGATTTTGTTCGGAAGTTTAGAATTGCGGTGTATCAAGCGTTAGAGAAGTAAAAAATACTGAGGGGTAGCCTCTCAAAAAACGATAAACGATGTTTCAAAGAAAAATTCAATTAACAGAAACCGAATTGCTGACCATTCGTTGGCAAAAAGACTGGGCAAGTCTTACTATTAAACTCAATACCCGCGAAATCGGGTCTTTTTCTGACAAAACATCGTTGGAAATGGGCAAATGGCTGCAACTTTCGGAGGGCAGAACGCTATTAGTCCGCTTGGTCAAAAACGAGTTGGAGATATGGGACGGCAACAACGAATTGGTATCGGGTCTA
>JAYVKQ010000851.1:0-5488 GCA_043768285.1 Saprospiraceae bacterium
CGGCTTGTAGGTACTACCCCAGTGTAAGTAGTACAATCTGTGCTAATGTAGTAGTCGTAAGTCGTTGCAGCTAACAAACCTGGCAGAACAAAAGGAGACCTGACATTTCTAACGGTTTGCCATTGGGTCGAATTGACAGGCTTGTAGTTTAATGTCTCGATACTGCCACCCATTGACCACATAATTCTGACCGAAAAAGCTGTTTGGTTGGACACTTTGAGTTTGTTAGGTCCAGTACAATTTTGTGCTGTACTACTGGGTATGATTATACAGTACGCGAGTGTTGCAATAATCATGACGATTGGGTTAAAAATTTTCATTTTCATTTTTTTTTAATGTACAAATAACGGTTTGGTGTATGTGAAAACATACAATAAAAGGAGTTCTTATAAACACAATTAGCCCTAAAAGGCGACATCACCCATAGAGTTTGAAATAAATTTCTTTATTAGAAGATATGATATTGCGAATCTAATAGTACATCTTATTCTCATGGGTATAAATTATTATTGTGCTAACAATTACCAAAAATACCCTTTTATTTTATATAGTGCAAACAAAGATAGGTTTAAATTTTACATTTTTATTTATAGAATAATAGATAACAATAATATATTAAATATACGAATAATTTTAATTTTAATGTAATTTTTCATTTTGAGCATGAAAATTTCCCAAAATACTGAGGGGTAATAAAAAACCCGATCACATATCAATATGTATTCGGGTTTTCTTTCAGATTATTCTTATTTCTATTAATGCATTCTATCCCCCCGTACCTCTAATCTGGTCATCAAATTAGCTTCATAATTCAAATACTCCTGCCAACGCGCCATTACTTTTGCCTCATTATTAGCATATAATTTTGCTAAATCAATAAACAAACGATAATGCCCTGCTTCGGCTACCATAAATTTATGATAAAATTTTTGCAAATGTATATCATTGATATACAGGGATAAAAGCCTAAAACGCTCGCAACTACGGGCTTCAATTAAAGCGCATATCAATAGGCGTTCTATCAAACGTTCTTCTCTATCACCCGATTTTTTTTCAAATTTTAAAAGTTCATTTACGTACTCATCTTTGCGCTGCCTGCCGAGGTTCAATTGGCGTTTGTCCATTTCGGCTAATACGGCTCTGAAATGCCCCCATTCTTCGGTAACGATAGGGGCTAATTCGCGTACCAATTCCACCTTGTCGGGATAGGCTTGAATGAGGGAAATGCAAGAAGTCGCCGCCTTTTGTTCGCAATAAGCGTGGTCGGTCAATATATCTTCCAGACTGATTTCTGCCAAGTTTATCCAACGCGGGTCTGTCGGTAATTGCAATCCTAATACTTGCTTGTGGGCTTCTTCAACGATTTGTGCCATAATTGAATAAATTTAAGATGAGATTTGAGAGAAAATTACACAGAGTTTAAGAAGAGAAGACACAGAGTTTCACAGAGTTTTTTTTAAAAATATTTTCTCTGTGAAACTCTGTGTCTTCTCTTCCTAAACTCTGTGTAATTTCCTCTCAAACCTCCTAAATAAAATAATCTAAAATAAAAAAACATCCATAGAGTACGCTGGCAATACCATTGGTCGTAAAAAATGCCATATTAACCTTACTCAAATCATTTTCCTTAACCAACGTATGCTGATAGAGCAATAAACCGAGAAAAGTAGATAAACCAATGATATGCAACCATCCAAACTTACCCCCCTCAGTATTTACATGATAAAATGCCGTCATAATCGCCACTGCACACACAATATGTAAGATATTGGACAATTGCAATGCACCCTTGCGCCCCAATTGTACGGGAATAGAGTTCAGTTGGTTCGATTTATCAAACGCCTCGTCCTGCAAAGCATAGATAATATCAAAACCCGCTACCCACAACAAAACAGTTAGGGAATATAAAATGGGCAATACATCAAACCGCCCTGTCACCGCCAAATATGCCCCAATCGGAGCTAAAGACAAGCCCAAACCCAATACAAAATGGCATAAATATGTAAAACGCTTCGTGTAACTATACCCTAATATTACCAATAAAGCCACAGGCGATAAATAAAAACATAAAGGATTGATAAACCAAGTTGTACCAATAAATAAAAGGGCATTAATGATAACAAACGCCAAAGCTGATTGTGCTGATATAACCCCCGCTGGAATTTCCCGTACCACCGTCCGCGCATTTTGGGCATCAATATCCCTATCCAAATAGCGGTTAAATGCCATCGCCGCACTTCGTGCGAAGACCATACAGCCGACAATCAAACCCAACGTTTGCCAATTTAAAGCCGCATCGGTTTGGGTATATGCCAAGAAAAAACCCACGCAAGCGAAGGGCATGGCGAATATAGTGTGGCTGAATTTTATGAGTGATAAGTAATTTTTCATTCAATAGCGAGTAGGAAACTGAAGTTATCTTTTATGGTAGAAATGAAAGGTTCTAAATCTGTTTTCTTTTCATCTAATAAATCTTGAACAAAGGCTTTTTGTTGCAGAATAGTCAAATCTTTTAATTGAATTCTTATTTCTCGAACTTTACGGATGCGCAAATTTTCTAACCTGATGGTATCTAAATTCAAGCGTTTTACTGTGTATTTTACTTGATTTATCTGTTCGAGCGTACATACATCGCTTGGTTCAATAAACCCATCGGTATAAGAAAAAAGGGTAGAAACATTATTCGTAGTAGGATTTAATAAGAGTTTATAATTTATTTCAATATCCTTATGCCTACTTTTCTCTTTGCCGTTTCCACATGAAATATTGTCTCTGCGATATGCAGTAGTGGTAGTTGTTTCAAAAGTCTTTTTAAGTGGCATTTTATCGCCTTCGCAAGATAGAAGCATATTGGCGTAGTCGAAAATCTTTGTACTATCATCATGTCGTTCTACAAAATGTTCTATATGGCTTGCCATTTTAATATCCCTGTCATATTCATCAGCATCCTTACTTTTTACATCATCAATTTGGATATTTTTAATTATACACTCACAATAAGCGCATAAGGACTGTTGAGAAACATGTAGCTTTAAACGTATTTCTTTACGTTGTGCATCCGTTAGGCTATTCCAATTGATGGATTGTTTTTCATTTAACTGATGTTGTATGTTGGTATCAAGGGCTTGCCTTTCAAAATATCTCATACGCCTATTGCTTTAAAGCGTTTAATACTTAAATCTAAACGCATCATTTCCTCACTGTTTGGGTCGAGGTCTAAGGCATCAATAGAGGCTTTTAGTTTTAGTCCTTTCTCTGTTTCATGCAAGCCTTTACGCATCAATGCTAAATAATCATCAACAAGTTTGATAACAGACGTATCTCTTGGATTTGCACCCATTTCCTCCAAAATATAATCAATCGAATGTCCTTTTGTATATCTCGGATGCACAGCCCCTATTTTATTATCCTCAATTTCCAATAGAAAAACCTCCTCTGTCTTAGATGAACCAATAATATGCGGCGAGTGTGTAGCGACAATAACCTGATTGTTTTCACCAATATTTTGATAGAGTTGCATTACTTTTTGCTGCCAAGTCGGGTGCAGCGAATCCTCTGGCTCGTCAATCATAATGATTGAATTTTGAGGATTTAACATACTCAAATATATAGCTCTGAAATATAGATTTTGCTCGCCATTAGATAATTCTTCAAATTTTATTTTTTCTCCATTTGGGCTTTCAAATATTAATTCTTCGGATGCTAAATCTACTAATTTTGTATTTAAAGCCAGCCCATTTAAAGGTTTTTGAAGGCGTTTTATGGCTTTTTCTTTACTTTCGCGTATTGTAACGTCTTCATTTTTAAACACTTCGTCTCTAATATCTTTTAGAGCGAGTTTTTTCATTTCATCTTTATCAGAACCTAAATGGAGTATTTTTATATAATCCTTTTCTTTTTTTATTAAAGTGTTAATTGGAAAATAAAAAAGATTTGGTCTTGATGGATGGCTTTGAATTGATTGAAAAATGAGAGTTGAAATAATTTCTGTGATTGGTAAATCGTAATTTTGTTCAAAAACTAATGTAAAATAATTTTTTGATTTTAATTCTTCAAGAAAGTTAGTGATTGCTGTTTTAATATCAATATTATCATTATCATTATCATTATCATTATTTTTATACAGCTTAAAGAAATATTGAATTTTTAATTTTTCAAGTTCAGTTACTTCAAATATGACCTCAATAGAAGTTGATTTATTAGGCGCACTCAACTGATTAGGAAAAGTATTGGCGTATAAATTATGAATAACCTCCAATACCGTCGTTTTCCCACAACCATTCACCCCCGCCAAGACGATTTTGTCCAAAGTGTTACCATTGGCATCCGTAAAATCCAATTCAAGGTCATCGAAGACTTTGTAATTTTTGATATGCAATTTTCTAATTTTCATCTTGTCTCGTTTTTTATATAGGCAAATATAGAACGAATATGCTTTTAAAACAAAAAATAATTGTTTTTACTCTTTTTTATGCTCAAAATACTGAGGGGGTATCCAACGCCACACGAAATAATATCCTATTTTTGTAGTTTAGTTGTATTAATAAAGCCCAGCCACTAATTACACGAATTTTCACTAATTTTTATATTCAACAAATTAGTGAAAATTCGTGTAATTAGTGGCTACTCATATAGTTTCAATAAAACAATCAATACCGTGCAAAAACACAGATACCTTATATATGTATGCCTATTTGCTTTTCCCATATTGTTGCACAGCCAAAATAAAACAATAGTCAGTGGGCAAGTCATCGATGCCAAAACGGGTGATCCGTTGGTTTATGTCAGTGTGCAATTTACAGGCGGTACGATTGGGGTGACGAGCGATAATTATGGACGCTTTTTATTAGAAAAAACGGGCGATGCGACTTCTGTTAGAGTATCGTATATTGGTTACGAAACGCAAATGATTACGATAAAAACGAAGGAACGCACCGAATTAACGATAAAATTGAACGAAACGGCGGCTCTTTTAAAAGAAATAACCGTCAAACCTCAAAAGTATAGTAAAAAAAATAATCCTGCCGTAGATTTGGTGCAACAAGTCTTTTTGCACAGAGACCAAAACCGCAAAGAGGGCTTGCCATACTACGAAATGGATACCCACGAAAAATTGCGTTTTGACCTCAATGGCATCACTGATAAATACCGCAACAGATGGTATTTTCGCCGTTTTCAATATGCTTTCTCGTTTTGCGATACCAACCCTGTGAATAAGAGGGTAAAGCTGCCTTTCTTTTTTCGGGAACGCTTGCTCACGTCCTATTATCGGCGTGAGCCTTTTTCTAAAAAAGATAAACTATGGGCAGAGCGACAATCCACTTTTGAAGACGATTACAACGTGGATAGACGCGGCGTTTCTAACTATCTGAACAGTCTTTCTACCGATATTGATATATATCAACCGACCATTACGCTGTTGGATAAACAGTTTATTGGACCCCTTTCGGCATCCGCTACGGCGTTCTATAAATTTTACATAACAGAT
>JAYVKQ010000852.1:0-5755 GCA_043768285.1 Saprospiraceae bacterium
CCATTCATGCCTTCCCATAGTTCAGAAATATAGGGCGAAACACGCGCCACTTTGCCCGTCATATAACGCTGCAATTGGACAGGGTCTAAATCGCCAATGCCAGATTGTGCTACGCCAAAAGATGCAAAACCGCCATTATCATCGTCAGAAACAGGGTACATAGAATACCCACCAGGGCTGTATGCCGATAGTAACACTTCATCATTTTTAAAATTGGTGGTTTTGAATACCACTTTTGCGCCATTAGACAGTGTCCACTCTGTCAAACCCAAATCAGGGCTTTTCTTTTCGGCAACGATAATACCCGCTTTGGGTATTGTTTTCATCAATTGGGTCACTACCGCTTCTTCTTTAAGCGGTTCGATATTGGCGGTGGCTACTTCTTCAAATATTTGTTTAATATCCTCATCAGTGGGCAGTTTGACCGCTTCTTTTTTAGGTGCCGTAATGACGCAAGTAGCATTATCGCCTTTTTCGGTAATCCATTTTTTCGCCAAAACATTTACTTCCTCTATCGCAATACCATCCATATTTTTTTTATAAAAATCATATCTAAATCCTATGTCTGACAATGGCTCGTTTTCCAAAAACGAGCTAACCATTGCCATCACAAGGCGGTTCGACTCGGTTTTATCTTTTTCTTTAAAGGCTCGTTCCATATTGGTCATCATGTCTTTTTTGGCGCGTTCCAATTCTCCTTTGTTGAAACCATGCTTTTTGACGCGCTCATTTTCAGTCAAAAGAATACGTAACCCGTCCAATATACCCGCTTCTTTGACCATACCCGCCGACTCGAATATGTTTTTGGTGCGCACCATATTATAGTAATTGCTATATGCAAACGAAAACGGCGTACCGCCTTTTTGTATCAACTCTTGAAAGCGCGTACCGAGCATTTGGTTGAACAGTTCAGCAATTATGCCCTTGCGCATACCGCCCAAAGTGTTGTCACTACTGAGGGGGTGCTTGTAATCCACGCGCACCATAGTTTGTGGTGCCTCGGCATCGCTCGCAATCGCAATGCGCAACCCTTTATGGTCGGGCACTTCAAACGTTTGGTGCTTCGCAGCATTGGGTTTAGGGGCAATAGTTGAAAACTTTTCCTTAATGAGTGCTTCTACTTTATCCACATCAAAATCACCAACGGCACACACCGCCATCAAATCGGGGCGATACCATGTATTGTAAAAATCTTTCAAAGCCTCATGCTTGAAACCTTCCAATACACCAATAGTACCAATGGGCAAACGATCAGCATAACGGCTGCCTTCATAAAAAATTGGCCAATATTGCTGACGCATACGCTCACCCGCACCCAAGCGACCACGGCGTTCTGAAATTACCACGCCCCGTTCTTTTTCAATCTCTTCGGGCAAAAAAGTGACATTATGTGCCCAATCTTCAAGCACTTGAAAGCCTTTTTGGAAAATATCATCTTTGTCAGTAGGCAATTGGAGCATATAGACCGTTTCGTCAAAAGAGGTATAAGCGTTCAAGTGTGCGCCAAATTTTACCCCCGCCGACTCTAAAAAGTCCACCAAATTAGATTTAGGGAAATTTTTAGTGCCGTTAAAACACATATGCTCTACGAAATGCGCCAAACCTTGCTGGTCGTCATTTTCGAGTGTTGCCCCTGCATTGAGTGCCAAGCGCAACTCACAACGTTTTTCAGGCTTTCCATTTTTTTTGATAAAATACTTTAACCCATTCGGTAATGTACCCATTCTGATAGAAGGGTCAAACGGTATTGGGTCATTGAGATTGGTTTGTGCAAAAAGAGATACAGACAATCCTAAGCACAAAAATAGTGCAGATAAAAAGCGGTTGTTCATCCGAGTTTGGTTTTAAAATTAAGTAAATAAAGTGATAAGGATTTTGGTTTTGGTATGACAAATCGAGTGCATATATATAACGATTGAATAGTGTTATATGTTGTGAGAGTAGGGGGTATGAGATTGTAAATTTTTGAGATTGGCAATTAAAGATTGTGAAATTAATGGGGCACTATGCAGGGCGATTGAAATCGCCCGCTATTGATTTTACCCTCAAATGTTATCAATAGCGGGCGATTTCCATCGCCCTGCGGAATGCACCCATTAATTCCACATTCTCTAATCTAACATTCTCAACTCTCCAAACTCATCTATTTTTATTCAATTGCTTAAAAACCAATACCATCAACTGATAACATAGATAGCTAAACAGCGCGAAGCCGCCAACGGCGAGAATGAGATAAATGATAGCTGTTGTTCTTGACATGACGTGTTTGTTTTAAAAATGAACAGTGGCTGCCAAACTGGGCAATATCGGCAATTGATTGACTCTTGAATAGCGAAGTCTATCGAAATAAAAAATATTTTGGCGGTCATAGCTATTCGTAGCCGAAGCTACCACTTCCATTTTGACCGTCTTTGTAAAAGTAATCATTTTTTTCAAAGATATATCCAAACGATGATAATCGGGCAAGCGTCCGCCATTGCGTTTGGTCGCATATATGACCCCTAAATCTGCATTGCCTTTCAATACATCAGTTGAAACACCATCTTTTAAGGTATAATTTGAATAAAATCCCTGTGTTAGAGTGAAAGGGAAACCGCTACCAAAATTCCAACGTGCTGCAAACTCCCAACTACGTTTGTCGCCAAAAGCATATGAACCCAGCAAGTTGATATTGTTGCGGCGGTCAAAATTGGTGGGATATTCCTGCGTGCCATCGTAGCGATTGACATAGGCGTGCGAGAAAGTAGCCCATAAATAAAAACCTTTGTTTTCGTATTTGGCAGTCATATCTATACCCGTAGCCTTACCCGTTTCGGACGCATAATTGGGGTCAGTAAACTTAGATTTTAAGCGATTGATGTCAATAAGGGTCGTAAAATTTTTATAATACCCCTCAATATTCAACTCCAAATGCTTATTCACGTCTATTTCAAAACCACCAATGGCGTGGGTCGCTTTTTGCAAACGAGTAGTCACTTCTTGCGTTGTACCTGGTTTGAAAAACTGTTCTTCTGGTCCACTCAAAAAGCCTACAAATAAATTGACAATATCTTTTTCACTGACCGTAGAAATTAAGTTTTGAGAATACAACCCGCCACTAAATTTGAAGCGAAATTTATCAGAAGCATTTAATTTTGCTGCAAAACGTGGCTCGACTACGCTTTCACTCAATGCCGTGTAGCTGTGAAAACGGATACTCGGTTCGATGACCAATCTGCCTAATATTTTGCGATAATTCACAAATGCCGCAATTTCTGTTGTGTTTTCATTCTGTTTGTACGTAAAACCCAATGGATTATTGAAAGATACATCTGTACTAAACCCACTCAATTCTGCCCCATACTTCAATTCACTATTATTACCAAATATCGTAAAATCCAAAAGCGCATTGAAACTACCCACGCCACTTTTGCGCGGCGTAGGGTCGGCTTCTTGCAAGCTAATATCGTATTTTGAATACGTCAAAGCACCCCCGACCAGCATTTTCAGACCCGTAGGCACGAGCGTAAAATTTGCACCATAGCCTTTGGTTTTCCAATTCAAATCGGCGATATTGGTATAGTTCACACCATCCGAAAAGTTGAAACCGAAGATATTTAGCTTACTTCCTTTTGCCGCTACGAAAGACACTTTTCCATAATAATCATCATAATTGAAGGGTAAACCGCTACTATCTTTTGACGCATAATCATATAAAGTTTTTGACGTTTGGGGCAAAAGCGATTTTTTACCCGTAAACATAAACGACACACTGTTGCCATCATCATTTTTTAAAGGCACAATAGGTCCTTCAATCACCGCTTTTGCTTGAAAAGGTGAGCCACTCACTAAGCCACTCAACCGTTTTTTATTACCTTCTCTGGTTTTAATATCTACAACCGCACTAACTCTGCCGCCATATTGGGCATTGAAACCACCCGTCAATACATCAACACTACGTATGGTTTCCGTCTCAAAAACTGAGAAGAAGCCAATGGAGTGGAAAGGGTTATATATCGTCATGCCATCTAATAAGATTTTATTTTGCACGGGACTACCCCCGCGTATATATATCTGCCCCCCTTGGTCGCCCGTGCTGATAACGCCTGGCAAAACGGGCAAATATTGCGCAATATCGGGCGCACCACCTGTAGAAGGTAGCGTTTTTATTTGCTGTGCAGTGACGGTAATTTGGGAAACTTGAGCAGTTGTCCGTGCCTTTTCACGCCGCCCACTCACCTCAACCACATCAAGGCTTTTTGATGCTTCTACGATATAAATACTTTTGTAAGCAATCACCCCCTCAGTCAAATTGAGGTCAATCAACATACTATCGAAGCCAATGAAACTGACAAAAAGCGTTTGTGCGCCAACAGGTGCATTTTGAATTTGGAAAAAACCGTTGCCGTCAGTGGTCGCACCTACTGCCGTACCCCTCAGTATCACATTGGCATAGGGAATAGGTTGCCCATTGGCTTTGTCATAGACATTGCCGCGCACGATGGTTTTTTGAGCAAAAAGAGAGATGGAAATAAAAAATATAATGACCGTTAAAAAATAGAAGCGCATGAATTGATTTGTATGGATAGTGAATAATACTAATTCTTAGTTAAAAACAAGGCAACAAAGTTATAAAAACTTATGGGTTTTACTCAATGCTTTCGACAATTTCAAAATATCCCCCTCAGTATGGAGTGCACTGATGATGATGCGGGTAATAGGCGGCGAAGTCGGATTAGGATACGCGAAGTTGGATATAAAGATTTTATCTTCTAAAAGAGCTTGATATATTGCATTGTTTTTTGAAAAAAAGACGGGATAACTGGGCAAAACCTTTATATATCCTTGCAATAAAAGTGTTTTTTCTATAAAATCATTGAATAAATCAATATTCACGTTCAAGATTTTTCGCGCTTCGGCATATACGTTTTGACTATTCAAAAAAGCATATAAATAGGCAGGAATGGCAGGTGACGCACCCACAAAAAGCGGATTGCGCCGAATGATTTGTATCATATTGGCATCGCTCAATATCACGCCACTTGGAATACCCAAAGCCTTTGCCATTGAAGCGATGACTGCAATTTTAATATTCTTTTTTTCAAAAATAATAGGATAATTTTTTCTTAAAAAACGGAAGAACCCGCCGCCTTTGTCGTGGGTAATGCCAATGCCGTGCGAGTCATCAAATACAAGCGTAATATCTTTATTATCAGGTAGTTGTGTGAGCCAAGTGAAGTCATATGGTTCGCAAGTAAGCGGGTCAATACTATTGCTGCATATTGCCAAAGGGCGTTCCTCTTGTAGAATAATATCTATAATTTTTGAAGAAAAATCAGTGTGATTATTGAAAAAATACTGAGGGAGAGTATCCAAAGTTGTCTGTTTTATATGTGGATACCAAATCGCGGGGTGTGTAGAAGGGGCATATATAAAAAAGGTATCGCGTGGTAGGCTTTGCACCAAAAGTTGCCCTGCCAATAGCCCTGATGTGACGGTCAAGGCAGCCTCTGCGCCCGTCCATTGTGCCAAATAGGTTTCTACTTGGTCATATACATCTATTTGTAAATTATTATTGCGCGAAGCGGAAAACACAGTGCCATATTGCGCCATACCCTCCATCAAGGCTTGCTTGAAAGCGGGTTGATGCCCCATACCCAAGTAGCTCGTGCCACTGAAAAATAGGTATTCTTCGTTATCAATTGTAATGGTTCTACTTGGTAAATGATTGATTATCATAGGCTTAAAGGTAAAAAGAAAGGACGGGCGATAGATA
>JAYVKQ010000853.1:0-2581 GCA_043768285.1 Saprospiraceae bacterium
CAACTAAAATTCTATCAAAATCAGTTTCCAAAACCACTTGCTCTACTTCATAAATCACTTACTATCAAACACCTTTTCCCCGCCCACAAACGTCCTCAATACCTTAGTCGCCAATATTTTTTCAGGCGCAACAGTCATAATATCTTGGTCTAAAATAATAAAATCAGCCAATTTACCAACTTCGATACTCCCCTTTTCGCCTTCTTCAAAACTGCCTTTGGCTGCCCAAAGGGTCATACCCCTCAGTGTTTCCTGCCTTGATAGGGCATTTTCAAATTGATAGCCACCTTCGGGAAAACCCTTTGCGTCTTTGCGTACAACGGCGGCATAAAAAGTATTCATCGGGTTAATATCTTCAACTGGAAAATCAGTGCCGAGTGGTATCCAGCCGTTTTGGTCGAGGAGTTGTTTGAAGGCATACGCGCCTTTTTCGCGCTCTTTACCCAAGCGTTGCCCTGCCCAATACATATCAGAAGTAGCGTGGGTCGGCTGTACTGAGGGGATGATATTGTATTGTCCAAATTTCGCAAAATCTTGTGGGTCAATGACTTGCGCGTGTTCGATGCGCCAACGTTGATCGTTTTTGCCTTTCAATATGGAGCCATATATCCGCAATATCTCTCTATTTGCCGAGTCGCCAATGGCATGGGTACAGGCTTGAAATCCATTTTCCGCAATTTTTGGCAATATACTTTCATAGTAATTTGCATTTTTTAATAAAAAACCTTTGTGATTGGGTCTATCCGCGTAAGGATGCAATAGGCACGCGCCCCTCGAGCCCAAAGCCCCATCCGCATAGAGTTTAAAACTGCGGACATTTAAATAATCGGTCTTTATTTTACCGCGTTTGAATAGGTACTCATAATTCGCCGAATCGTCAGAAAGCAAGATGTTGAGGCGCATTTTCAATACTTTTTCAGTGTTCAATTTTTCAATAAATTCGACTAATGGATAGTTCAAACCACAATCCACGACAGATGTTAAGCCTACGGCAAAACAGTTGTTTTGTGCATCGAGCAAAGCGCGTTGTTTGCGCACATCATCGGCAGCAGGTATCTTCGTGCTGACCAAATCAATGGCATTATCCACCAATATACCCGTCAACTGCCCATTTTTCACTTCAATTTCGCCACCTTGTATTTTCTGATTAACTTGAATATTGGCTGCCCGCAATGCCCGCGTGTTCACAATCGCCGCATGACCGTCCACGCGTGAGAGAATGACAGGACGCATTGGAAACAGTTCATCTAAGCGTTTTTTATCGGGAAAATCCTTTGTATCCCAATCGTTTTGGTCCCAACCACGCCCAACGAGCCACCCCTCAGTATTTTTATCCGAAAATTCTTTCAGTTTGGTCAATATCTCCTCCCAACTTTTAGTGCCCACGAGGTTACACTCCTGCAAGCCTTCACCATAGCTATAAAAATGCGCATGGGCATCAATAAACCCTGGATAAAGTGGTTTGCCCTCGGCATCAATACGGTTTTGGGCAGTATATTGCTTTTCAATATCGCTCGACTTACCTACGGCTATAATTTTACCGTCCTTAATCGCCATTGCTTCGGCAGTGTTGAATTTGGCATCAACGGTATAGATTTTCGCATTGACGACGAGGGTGTCCGCAGCTTGTTTTGGTGTATCTTTACACGCAAAAAGCGTGATTATCGTTAAAAAAGGGAGAATTAAACGCATAGTTGTGGATTAAAATTAAAATGGTAATGAAATATTCTTTTTTGAAAATTACTTATGACAGCCACTAATTGCACTAATTTTCACTAATTATAAACTGTTTTATAGAAAAAAAATTAGTGAAAATTAGTGCAATTAGTGGCTGTAATAAGTAATTAAATTTTGAAATTAAATAGTACCCTTCAAAAATTGCTGCACCGCATTTTCTAAATCCTCAAGCTCGTACATACCGCGCAATCGGAAAGCTATGGGCGTACCATATTTTTGATATACGGTAGTGTACAAGGCTTTTTTAAGACCATTTTGCTTGTCTAAATAGCGTTCTGGTTCATGTAGATAAGCCAAAAAATATAGTACACCTTTATCATTTTTTGAAATCTCAATCTTTGTTATATCTTCTTTTGCTATAAACCCAAAAGTGTCAAAATAAATACCCGATTGTCGGATAGATAAAACGGGCTTGTTTTTCACCAACACAATAAATTGATTGTATAGCCCCCAAAAAGCAAAAAAAAGTATCACTATACCAAAGATAATCCACCCAAATCGGCTTTCTTCTAAATCGCTATTGATGCGATTTAAAAAATAGTAAATGATACCAATACCAATTAGGAGATTGATTATTGTAACGAGTTTGCCGCGTTTTATATCATAATAGTTTGGTTCGTCTAATGCCATATTTCAAGTTTTAGGATGTGTAGAAATCTATTTTAATGTGCAATAGTAGTTAAGATTTTGTAAATTGCGTCAGTATGATGACGTTTTTTATATAAATTTCGTCAGCGTATTGACGGTATTTATGTTATTGATTACCCCCTCAGTATTTTAGCCTCTGTAATGTCGAATTCATTCGACACATGGCGCACTGTGTCGAATGAATTCGACACTACAG
>JAYVKQ010000854.1:0-2873 GCA_043768285.1 Saprospiraceae bacterium
AGTTACAAAATCAGACTTGAACGCATCAGGTGTTATGTACTATCGCTTAGAAACTGCTGACCACTCAGCTACTAAGAAAATGATTGTTATTGAATAATATTTAAAGCGATTAAGGGATTAAGTGATTGGGTGATTGAAATAAATCACTCAATCACTAATTCATCTAATATCTAATAAAAAAAGCCTTTCTTGACATTGTCTCGAAAGGCTTTTTTTATACCCCTCAGTATTTAGTCAATTTGTTTTACTTATTTTCCTAAAATATATGTGCTTTTTCTCAGAAAGCACATATATTTGTGGTCGTGCTGACCTAATGAGAGACACTATTAGAAAAAATTATAATAAATTAATAGAGAGTAGATACGTATTTTGATACAGATAATTGACAGTTATATTTTCAAAATATAACGATAAGCATTGTGTTGTAAGTCGTTCATCTATTCTCGTTCATCTACATAGTCCCTATTAAGCTCGTAACGATGTTAGATTTTATTAATCCAAGTCAATTATTAAGTCAAATCTTCAACTTACAAAAAGATAAGTATCCAGAAGGTGCAGGAAAATCTATTGTACTCAAAGAGAGCCATATCAATGCTTTCTCTATAAGTGAACACTCTGTTAAAATTATATTTGACCATGTAAATATGAGGATTTTACACGTTTCGGATAATATTGAACTTGTAACTGGGTATTCAGCAAGAGATATTGAGCAACGGAGTATAAGTTTTATTTTCAATTTTCTTACCTTAGACCACTACAACTTTCTCTATGTCTGGTTAAAATGGTCTTTATCACTACACGCAAAATTAGAACCTTCCGAACTAAGTGGTTTAGTGAACGTCAAACATGCCATTTGTGGCGTAAAAGTGAAGCACAAAGACGGGCATATCATGCGTGTTTTGTTCCGACATTACGTACTCGAAGAAACAGATGACCACATACCAACGCTTGCCACCATTACCCTTGACGATGTAACCCATTTGATGAAATCCGATTTTTACTGGGGGCGAATAGAACGAGGGCATCCCGATAAAAAACTTTTTCGCCACTTTGTATCAACTGATAATGATAATAAATATGAAGACATTATTAGCGATAGAGAAAAAGAAACACTCCAGTTGGTGGCACAAGGTTTTGCATCTAAAGAAATAGGAAAAACCATGTTTTTAAGCTCGCACACCATTGACAATCATCGGCGCAATATGCTCGCCAAAACGGGTGTAAGAGACACCACAGCCCTCATCCAAATTAGCAAAATGGTGGGCATTATTTAATGAAAATATTGCAGTTTTGCAGTCAAATATTCTAAATCTTTATGTGATTTTCAAATACTGATTGCAGTTTTGCAGTCAGTATTTCATGCTTGCCCTCGAATGGCATATAGACCATATTCAACCCCTGAGCGGTAGCAAATGCGATGTTCCAATCAATGCGCTCTTGATTGATAAATTCATCATTATTACCACAGACAAAATGTAGTTTTTTATCTAAAAAATAAGACGTAAATGGTTTATAGTCAATGTCTTCTGGCAATATGCCGCCCCACATAATTAAGTGATGAAACACGGGCATACCCCTCAGTATCCAGCGCATTTGGGTCGCGCAGCCCTGCGAAAAACCGAGTAAAATAATCTGCGTATTGGGCGATATTTGTAACGCAAATTGATTAAAAACTTGGCTCAAATACGTGCTATAATCGGCAATATCATCAAGCCTATCTTGCTTCGTCATCCAATTGGCTCCGACTATATTGTCGCGCATATTCCAATAAAAACGGTTCAACGCTTCGGGTGCAACAACCACATGCTCTGCCGTATCAAATCCTTCAAATTTGCGGATAATATGGCTTGCCAATTGCCCGTAGCCATGCGTCACAAACCAGAGGTATTTAGTCTGTTCACTCATATGACCCAGCGTATAATAATGCGCCGTTTTTTCTACTTTTATCTTGTGATGTTGCATATGATAATTTAAATCTTTAAAAAAATACAAGAAGGTTTTTGATTTTATTTTATGACGCGGCTCGCGCCATAAAAACAAAATCAAAAGCAGCCCATCCTTGCCAAGCATGAAAATCAAATCTAAAGTAAAATAGGAATGTTAAAAGAATAAATTTATTTAATTTCTATGATTTAGTTGTACCAACTTTACGACATTATATTATCTTTGGTTCATTATTGAGGAAAACCATACATTTATAACCAAATAAGAAAACATTACGCAATGGACAGAAATTACATCGTCGAGCTAATCAAGTCAAGCAGATTACAAGAGGCACTCAAAGCCTTAGAAAAAGCTACACATGGCAGCCATTTACACAACGATATTATAGCCATATCCGCAGCCTATTCAGAATATGCGCGACAAAATCGAAGTGCTACTGAAGATTTCCAAACCTTAGAAATCCAAAGGGCTAAAATTACCAACAGCCTTTTATCTGTATTAGATGAAATTTCGCCCGAAGATCTGGACGACGCTAAAGAAACGGCTAATGTCGCATCACCACCTGCCACTTTCAACAAAATGTATGTGTACGGTATTGTCGGTTTTTTGGCTCTTTTAATTTTATATTTTGCTTTTTCAGGAGACAATACTGTTGCTGATACAGCGCAAACAGTACAGACCTCCCCTAATATACCTGAACAAAACAATGGAACGGGCAATACACAACCGTCTGCAAACGGTGTCGCTACAAATATGCACGATGTCTCCTATGTGGAGTACCGAATTAAAGACAATAACGTAGGTAGTTTTGCGCAACACGGTAAAACTTGGACAGAAGATAATAATGTCAGAACATTTACATTCAAGGAAGAAAAAAGAGATGATAATATTATCTATCTCTACGACGCGTCAAGAGGTATGCACATTCA
>JAYVKQ010000855.1:0-2651 GCA_043768285.1 Saprospiraceae bacterium
TAAGTAGGTAGATGTAAATAATCGACAATTTTATTTTTCATAGTACACTGATAATGAATATATTACAAGTCGTACATCTATTATCGTACATCTACTTATATGGGTTTTATACTGAGGGGGGCAAAATCTTTGGGTACTGATTAAATTAATAATGCGTTGTGTTATTAATTCTTTTTCAACAGGGTCGCTTTGGGCAACTAACAAAGCTAAGGCTACTAAAGCGTTGTCATTTATTTCATTTCTGATTTGCTTCTTTATTGATGACACGCTCATTACCTTTGTATTTACAATGATGAATCTTTAATTTTACACCTTAAAAAAGTACAATTATGGAACACAGTAATATAATTATCTATCAAACAGAGAATGGACAGACCAAAATTGAAACCCGTTTGGAAGATGAAACGGTTTGGTTGACGCTGGACCAAATGGCAGAGCTTTTTCAAAAATCTCGTTCTACTGTAAATGAACATATTTTAAATATTTATAAAGAACAAGAACTTGAAGAACATACCTCCATGAGAAAAATCGGAATTTCCGATTTTTCTACCAAACCAACTAATTATTACAATTTGGATGTCATAATTTCAGTAGGTTATAGAGTGAAAAGTCAGCAAGGAACGAAGTTTCGGCAATGGGCAACAGCCCGTTTAAAAGAGTATATTGTCAAGGGTTTTACAATGAATGACGAACTCTTGAAACAAGCGGGTGGTGGTAATTATTTTCAAGAACTCTTGGCGAGGATTCGGGATATTCGGTCTTCTGAAAAGGTGTTTTGGCGTATGGTTTTGGATATTTATGCCACAAGCATTGATTATGACCCAAAATCAGACGTGTCTATTCATTTTTTTCAAACCGTATAAAATAAAATGCACTGAGCAGCACATGGACACACCGCCGCCGAAATCATCTACCAGCGTATTGATGCCACAAAACCCAATTTGGGTTTAACCTCCATGAAGGGCAATAAACCGACCAAACAAGAAACAGAAATCGCCAAAAACTACTTGACAGAACCCGAATTGAATAGGCGAAATCGCATGGTTTCTGCCTATTTGGATTTAGCTGAAATCCAAGCCTTGAACCAAAAACCGATGTATATGACCGATTGGATTACAAAATTAGACGAATTTATCAAAATATCGGGCAATGATATTTTAGACCATTTGGGCAGTATCAGCCATGAACAAGCCCTTCAAAAAGCAAATGACGAATACGGAAAATTTAAAGAACAAGCCAAAAATGACCCTTCGCAAGTGGAAATACATTTTGTTAAGCATTTGGAAAGTTCGGCGAAGGAATTGAAGGGCAAAAAGTAGGGTTTATACTGAGGGGGTGTTTTTTATATGTTAACAAAACGCCAAGTGTCTTTTTTTACTGAAAACATAAAACTACTTTTGTCGTAATAATGCTGAACATACATTTTGAACGCAAAAATGGGTTGCCTTTCTGATTTGCTTCTTAAAAAAAATTATTAATTCTTCTTTTTGATTGAGAAATGTGGTGGGTGTAAGTATGCCATTTTTAATAATTCGTATTGAATGGCAATAGGGATATAAATTTTAGGGATGAACTAATGGTTTTAAGCCCAATGATTCCATGACTTGCGACAGAGGGACAGCGCGAAGTTGTGCCAATTCAATCATGTATTTTACACGTAAATTGCGTAATTTTTCTTCCTTATTGCCCAAAATATCAAACTCTGCGTGTTTGGCATCCGTCATTGTACCCAATTCTAATTTTTCTACCAAAATAGGGTAACGCTGTATTTGGGCAGTGTCCAAAACAGTATTGGTGATTTTGTGCAAAAGTTGACGCTCCCGCAAAGTTTTATACTCCGTTTTTTTACGCCGCAATAGCGCATTAATATCTTTCAGAAAACGCTCCAATTCATTGACGGGCATTCTGTCTGCATCGCGCAAAAGGCTTTGGCTATCTATCCGTACAGCTTCCATATTTCTATATTTTTAGCAAAAATAGGTGAGTTTAGTCAAAATGAAAGTTTTAGAGAAAAATTATCGGTTTTTACTGAGGGGGTGCTTTTATATGTTAACAAAACGCCTATTGTCTTTTTTTATCGAAAACATAAGGCTACTTTTGTCGCAATAATTCCGAACATACGTTTTGAACGCAAAAATGGCTTGCCTTTCTGATTTGCTTCTTTTCAAAGTTAATAAAAGTGATAATAAAATCAAAACCGCCTTGTAAACCAATAGTTTACAAGGCGGTTTTGATTTTATACTGAGGGGGTTCAACTTTGTTCAATAATCCTAATTTCTTCTTTTGTCAAACCATATAACTGATAAACAAGTGCGTCAATCGCTGCATCTGTCTCGCGGATTGTTTCTTGAATATCTTGGATTTTGCGGCGTTCTTGGTCAAAATAGGGCTTCCATTCGGTCAATTCCTTTGGCAACAAAACACATTTTTGCTTTTTCAATTCACCATCAAATGTTTTCCAATCTCCCTCATACCATGTTTCAAGGTTGCGTTTTGTTTCTAAACTTGCGAAACGGGTGTAGGCAAGTGTGAGGAAATTATTAATTATTTTAACTAAGTACATGACAAAAAAGGCAAAGTCAATTTACGAATAAGAATTTCAAAGGCATTTAAAAGAGCTTGCGCTAAAATTTCTAATCCGTAAGCGAAAA
>JAYVKQ010000856.1:0-3726 GCA_043768285.1 Saprospiraceae bacterium
CGAATGGTATTGCTTCAATAAAAAATATCCAAACGCCCACGCTCGTCCTCTGGGGAGAAAATGATATGTTGATTCCCATCAAAAATGCCCATCTATTTCATGACGATTTGCCAAATGATACGCTCGTTATTTTAAAAAATGCGGGTCATGTGCCCATGGAAGAAAGCCCGAAGGAGAGTTTGGAGGTGGTTTTGGAGTTTTTGAGGAGGTCTTAATGTTCTCTATTTCAATGGTTTATAACTTGAACCAAGTTTAAAACTTGGCTCAAGTTAAATAATAAAATAATTCTTTAAATTAATTCGGTCTCTTATACTTAACTGGCGCAGGCGGCTCAGGTTTCAACTCCACACCCTGCGTTTTCATCAATTTTAGAGCTTCTTCTACGGCGCGTTCCAGTTGTGGATCACGACCCCTCAGTACATCCGATGGATTTTGCTGTACTTCATAATCGGGTGATATGCCTTCACCTTCGATGGACCATTTGCCATTGAGGTCGTAATAGCCACCGCGCGGGGCAACCATTCTGCCTTTATCAATAAAAGGTGGCGTGTCCCAAGTGCCTACCAAACCGCCCCACGTGCGCGTACCCACGAGCGGACCCACTTTCATTTGACGGAATAAATAAGGCATCAAATCCCCGCCAGAACCCGCTCTTTCGTTGATAATCATCACTTTAGGTCCCCAAATGCCCGTATTGGGCACTGTAATCGGCTTATGACCTTCCACGCGATTATTGAAATAACCTTGCAGTTGGCGCGCCATCACATCCACGATATAATCCGCCGCCGAGCCACCACCGTTGTTGCGCTCATCAATGACAGCCCCTTTTTTATTCTGTTGCGAAAAATAATAGCGGTTAAAATACGTGAATCCAGGGCGACCCGTATTCGGGATATACACATACGCCAATTGACCTTTTGACAGCGAATCCACTTTACGGCGATTGCCTTCAACCCACTCTCTTGAACGCAAACTGCCTTCATCAGCAACGGGCATCACGTAGACAACTTTACCTTCACTCGTTGGGCTGCTGGATAGCTTTAACTTCACTTGTTTATCCTGCAAATATTCAAAATAACTGTAAAAATTCTGGCTTGTACTGAGGGGTCTGCCGTTCACCTCTTGGATATAATCGCCCTCTTTAACCTCAACGCCCGGCACGGACAATGGCGCTCGGAGTTCAGGATTCCAACTTTCACCGTCGTATATTTTTTTAATTCTAAAACCACCATTTTCAACCGCAATATCAGCGCCCAATAAACCAATTGGCACCCGTTTTACATCCGGAAAATCACCACCACTCACGTAAGAGTGCCCAATGGACACTTCACCACTCAAAATATCCACGATGTAATTCAAATCCGTGCGATGGCGGCAATCCTTCACCCACGGGCTGTACCATTCATATACTTGCTTCCACGGTGCGCCGTGGGTATTATCCACGTAAAGGAAGTCACGCATGTATCGCCAACCTTCTTTCAGAATTTGAGCCCATTCCTCTTGCGGAACGATTTTCATTTTCAAGTCAATATTCAGCTTGCCATCGCCTACTTTGGGTGTACCATCGGTTTTAACAATGCCCCAAGTGGCACCGCTTTGGTATAAAAGCTGTTTTCTATCACTCGAGACCGTTGCATAAGCCACAGGGGTTAGGAAAACTTCCGTTTTTTTATCTTTAAAATTATATCGATGTATGGTTACACCTTGTTGATTTGGTACACTTTCAGCGTAAAAAATATAATCTTTAGGAGCTGCCATCAAAGCCGTGTAATTGCGCAAAGGAATACTAATTGGCACGATGCGTTGACCAATGCCTTCAATATCCACTGTGGTTTTTACGGAATCTTTGGCTTCTTTTACATCGGTTTTGGCTTCTTCATCATCACTTTTGGGCATTACAGGTGGACCATCTTTTTTATTTAAAACCACTGCATAAAGTCCTCTGGTTACTTGCATATCGTACGAAGTCATATCCAACCAGCCGACTGAAACGCCATAATCCGTGCTCGCTAAAAAGTATAAATATTTGCCCGAGGCGTCCCAAACGGGGTCAATCGCATCCGCCATGCCGTCCGTGATTTGGTATTTTTGACCCGTTTCAATACTATAAAAAAAGACTGCTTTAAACTGATTATCCAACTGTTTTACGTACGAAATCCACTTGCTATCCGTTGAAATAGATGGATTCATGGTTCTATTCGGGTGGGCGAATTGGTCGGTATCCACTTTTTTAACTGTACCACTCGCCACTTCTACCAGCCAAATATTGTAATCAGTATCGCTGAACGAGACATGTTTTCCGTCGGGCGACCACGTAGGTTTAAAGAAAAAAGTAGGCTTTGGCATCGAAATCGCTTTGGGTTTATCCATGCCGAATTGGTCGCCAATCATCAACTGATACTCACCACTGACATCCGAAAACCAAGCAATTTTTTTACCATCGGGCGACCAAACGGGTGAGCGGTCAGCCACGCCACTGGTCGCTGTGAGGTTGCGGCTGTCGCCATTTTCTTTGGGAACGGTAAAAATATCTCCCCTATATTCAAACAACGCCCTTTGACCTGTTGAAGACAATGAAGCATTCAATAAATCGCCCACGGGCACATCTTTCCAACGTGGGCGTGCCCAATTAAAATCACCTTTTACATTGATAATCAATTGTTTAGCCTTGTTGTTGGATGGATTTAATAGGTGGAGGAAGCCAGCTTGCTCATAAACAATTCTATCCGAACAGGCGTCAATGCTTTTACAATCAAAATCTTTATGAAACGAAATCTGCTTGATTTCTTTAGTCTTAGGATTGAATTTCCAAACGTTATTGGCATAATCTCTTTCCGAAAGAAAATAGACTTCGCCTTTGTGCCAAACGGGGTCGGTGTGGCGTTCACGGTCGGTTTGGGGCGTTTTAACCAACGAATTATCTTTCAAATTCATTATCCAAATCGGCTGCGCTTGACCACCTCGATAGTTGCGCCATTCAGGATCCCAAAATGTGATGGGCGTGTAAGCCACGAAGTTTCCATCTTCAGAAACCTCACCAAACGACGCTTGCGGAATAGGCAACTTCGTTTCGTTACCCCCCTCAGTATTGACGGTATAAAAATGATTTATCATCGTCGGCACACCCGCTCTGCCTGACCTAAAAAGCACCTGTTTGCCATCGGGCATCCAACCTTGCACAATATCAGCGTCGGGATGCCAAGTCAACCGCCTCGGTTCACCCCCCTCAGTACTGACGGTAAAAACATCAGTATTGCCATCGTATTGAGCTGAAAAAGCAATAGTTTTGCCATCGGGCGAGAAATGCGGATAACTTTCAGTGCCTTCGTGACTCGTCAAACGGCGGGCATCACCACCTTCACGGTCAACAATCCAAAGGTCATCGGCATACACAAAAACAATGTGTTTTTCACTAATCGTCGGCTGACGCAGCAAGCGTGTACCTTGCGCCGAAAGAGTAGAAGCGTACGCGAAAATCAAGAATAAATAGATAAATGAATGTTTGGTCATTAGTAAAAATTTGGTTTGATAAAAAAGGAGTTGTTTTCATAAAAGTAATGAAATGAAAATGCAATCCTTTCAAATTTAGCCCAAAACATTATTTAACGACCTTAAAACCAATTAGATCCGACATTTCCCACAAAAAAATTTAAAATTGGCATTTAACTAATTTTCACTTTTAAATATTTTAAGCACAATTTGTTTAAAATAATTAGCATTGAAAAT
>JAYVKQ010000857.1:0-12070 GCA_043768285.1 Saprospiraceae bacterium
AATCTATAATCTATAATCTATAATCTATCAACTATTTCCCACCTTTCAACGATTTGAAATAATCCTCCACTAAAGTTTTATAGTAAGGCTTCAAAGTAGGCGACACGCGCTGATATTGCTCAACTTCTGCTTGGCGTTTTTTGATATACTCTTGCAAAGCAGGTGGCATAGCATTTTGTTGCTCCTTAGCCGCCGTGGATTTACGTTCCTCGTCTTCTTTACGTTCGCGTTCGGCTTTTTCGGATTCCAGCAAACGGGTCAAAATTTCCTCGTTGCGTTTGAGGGTTTCGTTACTCAATTTTTTATTGACCAGTTCCGTTTCCGTTTTTTCCATTTGGTCAATAAGGTCTTGCATGCCTTTGTCACCGCCTTTACCGCGTTCCTGTTGCTCTTTCATT
The DNA here is from genome assembly GCA_043768285.1 of Saprospiraceae bacterium. Classification (GTDB taxonomy): domain Bacteria; phylum Bacteroidota; class Bacteroidia; order Chitinophagales; family Saprospiraceae; genus JAAFJT01. Next base: position 399 of record JAYVKQ010000857.1, read on the forward strand.
TTCTGCTTCAAGGCTTCGCGCATCGCTGCTTGTTGCGCCGCCATTTTTGCAAACTCTTTTGAAGATTCGCCTTTACCCATTTTTTGAAGTTTATCCTTCAAATTTTTGAGTGATTCGTTCACCCCTTTTTGTCCTTCGCCGAGCTTGTCTTTTGGTTGCCCTTTATTGCCTTTTTTGCCACCAGGTTTATCACCAGGATTCGGGCAACTTTCGTTACCAGCGGCTTCGTTCATCTGATTTTGCATATTGTTCATTGATTCTGAGAGCATCAGAGCCAAATCATTCACGTTTTTCATGGTGCGTTGTTGCCAATCTTGACCCTCGTAACGTTTGCGGTCTTCGAGTTTTTCGAGTGCTTGCGACATATTCAATTTTACATCTGTAATTTTTTCTAACACAAAAGTTTGAATAGCGGCTTGGCGTTGTGCGAGCGTTTGTAGCGAATCTTCAATCAAACCGAAGTCACCTTGTAGTTTTTTCTGTTGCTGTACGAGCTTGACATAACGCGGCGTATTTTCAGTAGCCGTTTTAAAATCGCCCATTACTTGCTCTTGGTCAAAAGATAAAGTCACTAAATTTTCCAACAACTGACGAATCGCTTTCAAATCTTCTTGCATTTGGTCTTGCTGCCCTTGTTGTTGCGATTCCTTCATTTTTTGGGCTTTCTGCTTCATTTTGTTGGCAGCATTTTTCTGCTTTTTAGAAGCTCCCTTGTTGTCTTTTTTCTCAATGTCTTCTTTACTTTCCTTCATATCCTTCTTTATGTCCTTATCATCTTGCTGAGTATCAGGCATCTTTTCAGGACGTTTCAATTCGTCATTTTTCTTATCAAGCTCCTCTTGTTTCTTTTCTAATTTATCAAATTCTTCGTTAAGCTTTTCTTGCTCATTTTTCAATTCTTTTGGGCTTTTTTTATCCCCCTCAGTATCTTGGCTTAGTTCGTCTTCTTTTTTAGCCAAATCTTCCAATTTGTCAATTTGCTCTTGTATCATATTCTCTACTTCGAGTTGCTTGAGCATTTCTTGCATACGTTCAAGGTTTTGCTCCATTTCTTGGCTCGAAAACTTCATTTCTTCCATTTTCTCTAAAGCTTCGTCTTTTTCCATTTTTTGAAGCAAGTCCTCAATTTGTTTCAACAACTCTTTCATTTCAGGATTTTGCAATTCCTCAAACATTTTTTGCAATTGCTCCTGTTTTTTAAGTAAATTCTCATCTTGTTCTTTGTTCAGTTCCTTTTCGTTTTTGCGATTTTCGTCAAAGTTCTTTTCAGCATCTTTGATTTGATTTTCTAATTCCTGTTGGCGTTGCATGAGTTTTTCGGCTTCTTTTTTCATCTGCCAATCCACCTCTTTGGTTTGCAACATTTTTTCGCGCAATTTTTGCACATCCAATTGTATTTTCTTGGATTCTTGAATGGCTTTTTTCAAATCTTCGCGGATTTGGTCATTGTTTTTAGCCATTTGTTGCTCAACTTGCTCAACGGAAGGCACAGTAAAGACCATGACATTGGTTTTAGCGGATTTTGACCCATTCACACCATCATTATCAAAAACCTCAAAGTAATAGGTCACTTCATCCCCAGCTTTCAAATTCAAATCTTGCGTATTGAACGTATGTTGATATTGCACCGCTTTGGCAGTCGGATTGGGCAAGGGCACACGCTGCAATTGACCTTGCGCGCCACTCTGATTTTTAATTTGATAGTTAAAACTCAAACCACGTAAACCATAATCATCACCCGCATCGCCTACAAAATAAATGCGTTTTTTATTCAAACTATCATCAAATTTTTCTACCGAAATAGTTGGATATAAATCGGGTACAACCGTAATAGCATACGATACGCTATCCCCTTTTGGCAAATAAGCGTTGGATATCAATAACTTATACGGTTCATCATTCATCGCTTTTTTAGAAAAAGTAAAACGTGTTTCGCCTTGACGGGTAATAGAAAGCGGATTGCCTCCCATAAAAGATACTTTAATATCCTCGGTATTTTCTGCATTCAAAACCCAAGATATAACAGTGCCTTGTGGTACAATCAAATCACCTTGGTTAGCCAACATTTCAGTTGGGCGACCTATATATTCTGGATATTTCAACTGCACATCTAAGCCCGCAATATTCGGTTTTTTCAATACTTCTAATGTAAAAGCAGTTGAACTCACCGGACCGCTATACACGCGGAAAGGTATATCTTGCTGTACATTCGCAAATTTATAAGAAAATAAAGATGGGTCATTTTCATCCTTTTTCATGCGGTACTCATACCCATTTATTTCGATAAATAAATCGTTGGGCAATACTGCACCATCTACTTTCACCGCCAAATCATAGTCTTGAAACTGAACAACTTTCAATTTTTCTTTTTCTAAAAAAAACTTAAACGGTGCTTCGCGCTCAAATGCCATATTATAATTCAAGAGGCGTGCAGACGCATTTTTTATCAAACTGGGGGCAGCAAAAAGCACAAACAACAACAACAAAAGCGGTGGTAAAGCATATTTCAAATACTTGCGGTTGTTCGTCAAATTAATCGCCGCTTGAAAAGGCACAGGTTTTATTTCTTCCGATTTTTGATTGATGGAAGCCAATATCAAATCACGGTTTTCTTGCGTATCGGCTTGCTTTTTCAATTGAAGGATATTCAACAATTTATCCTTCACATTCGTGAAGTGATCGCCTACGATTTGGGCAGCTTGCTCATGCGAGATGGTTTTGCCCAAATGGAAATAGTGCATTGCGGGCAACAATACCCAGAGGCTCAATGCAATACCACTGGCACCCACAAAGCCCCAAAAAAGCGGTGCTTTTACTGAGGGGGGAAAATAAAAAAAGTTTTCCGCAAAATTTAAACCCAAAAATAAGGCTAATATCAAGCCTACGGAATACAAGCTACCTCTAATCATTTGATTGACGTAGTATTTGCGGATAAATTCATCGAGTTTTTGAACCAGTAGTGAATAGTTATCTTTCATTAAAGTGAAGGATTATGAAACATGAAATATTTTAATGTATGAAGTATTTGCTCTTAAATACAATACTCTCTACTCAAAAAGGACAATTATGATGACAAAAGGTTGCATTGCCTGAACCCCCTCAGTATTTTTATCTAATTACCCACAAATATAACGAATTTATATGAATGAAGTTGTCATATAAGAGTGTCATTTGTCGTAATTTTTTGTTAGCTCATGTATTGGACGTTGCACTGCAACGTCTAAAATTGTGGCAATGATTAAACATTTGCGTCTGAGTATTGGACGTTGCACTGCAACGTCTCTACATAATTCAATCACACTATTAAATTCGTTATAATTAGGAATATTTCAGAAAAATGTAACTAAAAATTTGCTTTTTTCGTATAAGTTTATTAACTTTATGCTAAATTAAAAATTGGAGGTAGTTATGAAAAAAAGACTGTTTTTTCAAACCATGCTGCCTCTGCTGCTGTTTTCAAATATGGCAACAGGGCAAGCCGAAAGGACTTTTGTTAAATCCTTTAATTTACTTGGCAGACAAACCGTATCTTTAAACTTGGGCAGTAATGTACAAGTAACTCAATGGGATAATGACATACTCAGAGTACAAATGACGGTCAATTTGCCTACGACAAACGATGCTACGCTCAAAGCAATCGCCGAATCTGGACGTTACGCGCTGAAAAGTGACATGGATTTACATACCTTGAGTATCTCTGCGCCGAATTTACTTTCAACAATCAGATTGAACAGTAACGAATTGAAAGAAACTATTTTTTTTATTGTTTTTGTCCCAAAGGGTATAACTGTGTTAAAAAATACTGACCCGAATGCTAAAATCGTTGCAAAACTTAATCCATAACCTAAATGTTATTGCATGATATAAAAATTTACATACATCTGCATATTGATTATTTATTTCAATATCAAAATAGTAAAAGCCCAATTATCGTTACCGATAATTGGGCTTTTCAATTCGCTGCATAATGTTATTTTACTCAATCATTATCGGTCCACTCATCATCCTTCTTTTTGCGGCGTGGTTTTCTTTTTTTCTCATCTTTATCGTCAGTTTCATCCTCATTTTTCTTTAATCCTTTGGAAAAAAGCTCTTCCGCATCAATTTTTACGATATGTACTTTAATGCCTTTGAGAGAGCGCGTGAGGGCATCTTGTATTTGATCCATCACTTGGTCAGGCGATTTGCCATCAAATTCGCTGTGTTCAAAAATTTCTTTCACAGTGCTTAAAGCATTATCAATGAAACCCATGCGTGTATTGAGTGCATTAATATCCTTATCGGGGTAGTAGCCGCCCTCATCGGTTATTTCTAATTTTTTAAAATACTTTTTCTGTAAATAAATTAACAGATTGATGAGTTTGATATGCACATCGGCACCCGCGAATTGGGTTTTACAAAAAATCCATTCTAACTTTTTTCCTTCATTCATACCCAACATGGTGGCAAAAACGGACTTCAAAGCCCCTTCTTTATCGAAAATAAATTGCATATTTTCGGCATCTTCGTGTGGCTTAAACGATATGCCATCAATATTCAAATTGAGGATTTTATCCAACAACTTGCCTTTATGCCCCGCCTTTTCAGACAATTCGGTAATACGTTGTTTTTCATCACCTAAGATGCGGTAATGCCAATTGTTACTCAAGCAAATGTCTTCGATTTCCGATACGACATCGTTAATCAAATTTGGAGATTTCAATTTTCCTCGATAGTGAATAGTCACGCCCATGTTTGTAAATTGTAATTTAATAATAATATTCAAATGTAACACAGATATTTTAAAGGCGTTGTAAGATTAACATTTTTTTTTACATTTTTTTATTTAAAATTTTAAATATCCAAACCCCTCAGTATCTTGTCGCGTATTGTGTTGAAATTCTTAACCTATATGCACGTGGTACGATTGAATACAAGCTTAATAATCCGACAATCATACCCTGTGCATCTTTAATCTTATAAAAAAACTATGGTAGTAACTCCTATTAAATTCGGAACTGACGGTTGGCGTGCCATTATCGCCGATGATTATACCGTTGAAAACGTACAACGCGTAGCCGAAGCAACGGCAATGTGGTTGAAGAAGAATAAATATAAAAGTGTAGTCATTGGTCACGATTGCCGCTTTGGGGGCAAATTATTCGCAGAAACGACTGCCCGGGTCATGGGAGCTTTTGGCATCAAAGTGAATATGGCAATTGGTTTTGTCTCTACGCCAATGGTCTCTTTGGGTGTTGTGAAAACGAAATCTAATTTGGGCATCGTCATCACAGCAAGCCATAACCCACCGAGTTATAATGGATACAAATTGAAATCAAACTTTGGTGGACCTTCTACACCCGCTACGGTCAATGAAGTGGAAGCACTCATACCCGATGCACCTACTGTACCCAACCTACCCTCGCTTTGGGATATGGAAGCCAAAGGTTTGTTAAAGACTGTAGATTTGGAAAAGATATATATCCAACACGTCAAAAAGAATTTTGATTTAAAAACCATCAAAGCATCGGGTGTAAAAATCGCTTACGATGCCATGTATGGGGCTGGTCAAAGAGCTATGAAAGAGCTTTTGCCTAAATCCATTTTTCTACACTGTGACCTCAATCCAGGTATGCACGGGCAAGCACCCGAGCCTATTCACCGCAACTTGAAAGAGCTATCCACGATGATTGCCAAAAATCCTAAAATTGGTTTGGGTATTGCCACAGACGGAGACGCAGACCGTATTGGTATGTACGATGAAGACGGCACTTTCGTGGATTCACACCATATTCTTTTGTTATTATTACTCTATTTGCGTAAATATAAAGGTTTAGACGGTGAAGTTATCGTTACGTTCAGCGTGACGGATAAGATGAAACTGATGGCTGATAAATTCGGTTTGAAGTGCGAAGTCACTAAAATTGGTTTTAAATACATCGCCGATATTATGACCCAACGCGATGTACTGGTTGGTGGCGAAGAGTCGGGTGGCTTGGCTGTAAAAGGACATATCCCTGAACGCGACGGTATTTGGATTGGCTTAATGATATTGGAATTTATGGCAAAAACGGGCAAAACGTTGAAGCAATTAATTCAAGAGGTGTATGACATCGTGGGCGCATTTATTTGTGACCGCGATGACTTACACTTGACCGAGGAGCAAAAGCAAAATATTGTAAGTGCTTGCAAATCAAAATCTTATAAGGCTTTTGGCAAATTCAAAGTGGACAGTATTGAAGATGTGGATGGTTGGAAATTCAATCTCGGCAATGGCGAGTGGGTCATGATGCGGGCATCGGGAACGGAGCCCGTGTTGCGTGTATACTCTCAATCATCAACATTGGCTGGCGCGAGAGCGATATTAGATGCTACCAAAGAGACTATTTTGAAATAAAATACTGAGGGATAGTATCATATAAATGGTTAGGGAGACGTCACAGTTTCCCTAACCATTTTTTATAAGTCGAATAAGCATGAATGATTATTTGCCTTTCTTCCCATTACCAATATGAGAGCCATTAATACCTTCTTGGCGTATTTTTCTCACAAAATCTTCCGCAATACCTAATTCAGAGGCAATTTCTTTATCCGTCATATGCGTTGTACGGACAAGCAATTGAATGGATTTGCGCATTAATTCTATACCTTTCGCTTCGCCAATGGAAATGCCTTTTTCCATGCCTTTTTCCATGCCTTTTTCCATACCTTTTTCCATACCTTTTTCCATACCTTTTTCCATACCTTTTTCCATACCTTCCATCAAACCAAGCTCCATACCTTGTTCACGAGCCGTTTGAAAAATTGTTTTAAATTCAGCTACCATTTCTTTAGAATTTGATTGTTCAACAGTTTCGTTAAATTCTTCATTGTCCATTCCTGAACGCCTTTGCATGTATTCGTACAGCATTTCGAGATACATATCAAGAAGTTCTTTCGTCGGAATTTCATTGACAAAATTAAGCACTTTTTTCATATTGCGCTTAAAATAATTTGGGTCATGTCCATGTTTTAAGGCGATGAAGGCTGACCGCAATTCGCCCAAACCAATTGCGCTTTCAATATCCTCATCAGATAAAGTTTGAATATCTATAACGATAAAGCGCGTTTGAGGGATAAATGCCATCAAAACATCGGGCAAAAAGGGTTTATAATATTCGTATGCACGTTTTTTATCCCATTTTTCTACACCGTGATATAGTATAATAGGCACAACAATGCTGCGTGTGTCTTTATCCAAGTCTTTATTTTTAAAATCCCTGCGCCTGATATTGTCATCATAGCCACCTACTTGAAAATCAATCGGCAGTTTTTGTTTCTTACTTTTGGCTTCCCAAATGAAAACGAAACGAAATAGGGGTGCATTAGGCATATCACGATATGGATATGGCAGATTATCGCGTCTCAAATTCGCTTCGTGAATACTATCAGAATAAGTTATGCGCAGCCGTTTATCAATATGCACATCCGTGAATGGTCTTAATGTTGAAAAATCAACATAGCGCAATATTTCTGCATCTAAGGCGTAACGCAGTAATTTTTCGACCAAGATAGGGATACTGAGAAATCCACGTACAAATATATCGTGGTCTTGATGTCGTTTAGAAGGTGTACTCTTCGGTTTGCTCATGTCAAAAATGATGTTTACTAATTTTTCAACAAAATTACTACATCGTCTTTGAAAATATTCATTTAGAGAATGGCATTTTTGACATTTTTATTTATAAAATATTGCATTTTTAAATATAAAATACTGAGGGGGTGCAATTGCACCCCCTCAGCGTTAATCATCCTAAAGATTTCCTTTTTATATGTTACTTCATAACTACTAATTTCTTGGTCACTAATTTTTTCCCTTTCACTTGAATGTGCATAAAATACTGCCCTTTATCTATATTATCTAAGTTGATGGATAGGGTTGATGGTGCATTGTCAATCACTATATGTTTTATTTCTTTACCTAATATATTGGTGATTGATATTGTAACCGCTTGGTTTTTTGCAAGGCTTAAATCCAAGGCTACATTATCTTGAGCAGGATTGGGATAAAGTACATAATCTATAAATTGACTAAAATCTAAGGTGATAGGCTGCGCATACTGAGGGGGTGTCTGCCCGCCGTCAATCATACCCACACGATAGATATTTTTATCTAAAAATGGCGTATTATCCTTAAAAACATAATGATTTGTAGCATTTTTACTTGGATTTGCATTGACAGTTTCCAATTTTTCAAAAACGCCCATGTCGTTGTTAAAGCGTTCAACGATAAAGTAATCGGCATTTATTTTATCATTGACCACCCATTCAATTACTGCCGTTTTACCGTTTTGATGCCCTGTTGCAATAAACGTTGCATTGGCAGAAATAGAAGCAGCCGCAGCCGCTACCACTGTTATTGTCGCATTGGATTTAGGTCCCCAATTGCCTAAAGCAAAGGCTCTTGATACGCATTTATATATACCAACTGCCAAACTAATTTGTGCGGTTTCATTATAGGCTATAGCAGTAGGAGATACGACACCATCATTGCCCATGGGATCAGTGCCATCGAGGGTATAATAGACAATTAACCCTGCATTTGGGTTTGAAATACTTGCTTTTTGACCGACAGTAATGCTGCCCGATGCAGGCGTAAACGGTGCCAGTGCAAGCGTATGACGCAATCCTTTTTGCGCAAAACGGTTGATAACATCGGCATATCGTGGCACTAATTGCTGTTTCACATATTCATTCTGTGTTTTCCAAATGGTGTGTAAATTAGGGTCATAACCCCAACGCGCCACGTCCAATTTGTATGAAATATCTATTTGTTTAGACATTTCGGTTACTTTTTGACGCATTCTATCCACCGTCAAAGCACCCCCAAGTGTTTCATAATGTTGTAAAACGCGGTCTTTAACCATCGTTTTAAACTCTAAATTATTTGAATTATAAAGATTGCCCCAAATGCCACCCGGTCCATTGAATTGTTGAAACTCAGGTTCGTTTTCCCAATGCAAAGGATAAACAGAATAGACTTCTTCCAATAAGCCATCACTATCATTCAAAGTCATACGCAATTTTGAAAAAGTATTGGCGCGGTGTCCAATGGCTAAGGCTTCCCACTCATTATCTGTACCGAGATAGAAAACCATCATATTGAGGTAGTCTGGCACTTCCAATAAACTTTTGACAGCTTGAAAATTACCCGCTTGCGCTACGGTGCGTAGGGCATCCCAATTGGCTCGAGAACCAGCCTTGCGGCTACCCGCGTTCCATTCGTTATATTTGGCATTGATGCGGTCATAGTCTTCATCTTCACCGCCGAAATAATTTTCGCCCAAATTATCATCAAATTGCTCTCGCAAGGTGTATAAACCATGAAACTTACCATTCAAATAGACATTGACAAATTTGGTAAAAGGGTCAAAATTACCCATTTCGCGTAGCGTTGTCCGCATCAAATGTTCAGAATAGCGGGCATTGCCTAAGTCGTCAAATTGCACGCCATCTTGCCCTTCTTTAAGTTCCAAACGCGCTATTTTCTTAGGCTTATAACTATCCGTTGCGCCTTTTGAAAAAATCGCATAATCAATTGAACCTGAACCATATATCTTTTTAAAAGCTATGTTCAAATTGTTTTTAGGATAGGTCAAAGTGCTTTCACCAAAGCGGTCAAAACCTGCTTCGATGGCAAAGCCTTCTTTGTTGGCGGAGGGCAATTCTATGTATTCAAAAGTACCCATTTGCTCAATATCCGTATTGAGGGCGTTGGAGGACGACAGCGAAATGACTGGCACCTCCTTCAACCCTGCGGCATATTCTGCATCAGTTATTAAAGTTGGGTATTTCCACGGCTCATTTATGCGGTTGTTCTCGAAAAGGTAGGTATGTGTTTGAATACGCGATTGCCCCGCCGCCTCAAAGCCGATAGCTTTCACTACGGTTGTCTTGTTGATTTGAATGGGCGTAGTATATATAATTCCGTTAGTTGTCGAAGGAAATGTACCATCAAGGGTATAACGAATTGTCGCACCCGCACGGGCAGTTAAAGCCAAATTGAACGGTGCAGTGTAAAAACCCCGTTTTTGACTAAACCCAACAGGCACATCTTTACCCCCCTCAGTATTTGAGCGTTTGTAAGAGACTTTTGTGGATTTCACAATGCTACCAAAACCATCGGGTAGCCTACCATAACTCTCGCCGACCAAAGTCTGATTAGAGGCTAATTGGTCGGATAAAGTGATGATATTGCTGATTTTACGCGAGAGATGAATAGTTTCAGCTTCGCTGCCAATCTTAAAATTTGCGCCAATATTACCCAACGTGCTATCCCCTTTTGCAGTGATAATAAAATAACTTTTAGCGGGTATTGATATGTTTTTCAATTCAAATTTACTTATATTATTAGGTTTATCCGAAAGATATACCCCGTCTTTTATAAATAAAGGGCGCGAATGAGCGTTGTAAAGTTCAATCCAATCTTCAGCATTTTCGGTACTGCCTTGCGCAGCCACTTCATTGATTTTTAGGCTATCCATTTGGGCGGGGTCTTGAATAATGGCATTGGGCGTAGGTGTTGTTTTTATCTCATATACAATGACCAATTGGGCTGCGTTATTCACATTTCCCTCACGGCTGAAAGCTATGATAGAGCCAGCATTGCCATCAAATCGAAACACCATCGCTTGCCCCGTTTGCCAACCTATTGCCAAATTTTCATTCAATAAATCGGCTAAATTAGACGTCCGTTGCTTAATACCCTTTTCGCCGACCACCGTCCAAGCCGCAGGTGTCCAACTGACCGAAGTGGAGAGTAGAGGGCGCGTGCTAAGATTGAACGGTGAGGCTGAAAAGGCTGCGGCGTTGCCAATCTGTGCCCGTATCTGCATCGTTGCAGATTGTAGAAATACTTCATCGCAGGTAAATTGAATGTGGGCACTGGTTATATGAGCGTTGCTGGGTAGGTTCAGATTAGAAAATCTTAAACCCGTTATTTGTAGCGATGAACCATCTGCGCCCCCCAATTCGAGGTCGCTACTGGTTAAATACATACTGCCGTCAGAAAACTGTTCGGCATCATCTTCATTAGTATTCAGATTGCTTGTTAATATTTGGGAAGCAGTACCACCGTCCGTTGGCGCATAAACAATGACCAATTCAGCAGCATTAGCCGCCGAGCCATTATAGCTAAAAACAGTAGCATAACCATAGGTAGTAGTCGAAAATCGAAAAGCCAATGACCCTACTCCATTCCAATTTAATTGCAAAGCAGGTTTGATAATGCTTGATAAATTGGGCGTGCGCTGGGTATTGGTTCTTGCGCCACTCGCTGTCCACGGCTGAGTTTGCCAAGCTACCTGCTCTGAGGTATAATTTCGAAGTGAAAGATTATAGGCAGTTTTGGCAAAGGGAGCAGCATCGCCAATTTGTGTTTTAATGGCAACATTAGCACTGTTAGGCGCGGGATAAACATCTTTTGCAGAAAATTGAATGTACGCCTCAATAATATTGGCGTTAGCGGGTATCGCAATACCCGTAAAACGAATGGCAGCAATTTGGTTGGTGCGGGTATCGTAGTCGTAACCGCCCAATTCCAAATCGGAACTTGAAAAACTCATAGCACCTGATGTCGTATTTTGTTCAACATCTTCGCTGCCATTTGCTACCTTTACGCGCACAGTCGTTTGGCTATACAAGGCAGAAGACAA
>JAYVKQ010000858.1:0-9257 GCA_043768285.1 Saprospiraceae bacterium
AATACGGTTGCAATTGGTGCGATTTTGAGTATTATCACCTTTTAAAGTGTTCTCTTTCTCAATCCTAATGGCAAATTGACTAAAACCTGCGTCTTTGACCGTCTGAATTTCTTCATTACCGACCAAACCCGCCACCCACGCATTTTTCTGATGAGCATCCATAGCGTTTTTTAAAGCACCCGCCGCGCTTAACAAAACATCTGTCGGCTCGTCTTGAGCTTTGTCGGGGGTTACTGATTTTGGGTTTTCTAACACTTCTAATGTACAGCTCCCAAGAAATGTCGCTATTATCACTAAAAAAAAGGCTATTTTTTTCATTTTATTAAACGATTAAGTTATTCGATGAATAAGTACACTGGTAACTTCGGAAATCTCTAAAATAAACATTTTGACACTACGTGTCAATGAGTAAAGTTCAAAATTGTCGTTATTATAAACATTTTGACACTACGTGTCATTTCTATTTCCTCAATTTTCTACTGGCACGTAGTGTCAAAATGTTTATAATAACAAGTATTTCAAGGGCTTTCTACTGACACGGAGTGTCAAAATGTTTATTTTAGAGATTTCCGAAGTTACCAGAATACATTTTAAAACCCAATATTAAAAGACAAAGTATAGGTTTTAGGCATACCGGCTTCCCATGAGTCCAAACCACGTACCCACGCATTAGGCGAACCCGAACCACTCGTTTCAGACTCCACATCATAGCCACCAATGTAATTTGTAGAAGTAAAAAGGTTCATACCTGTCAAAGAAATATTGACTTTGTTGAGTCTGACTTTTTTCAATAAAGTGCTTGGAATATTGTAAGCAAGCGTTAATTGACGCAGCTTGACAAAATTGGCATCTTCTACCCATTTATCTTGATTGGCGTATAATGTTGCCAAATCTGCTTGTGGCAAATTCCAATAGTCAACGTGTTGGCGTTTTGTGGGGTTTGCCAAATCTCGTGCTGTGGAGTTGAATCGTTTCATACCCCATTTTCCACCAAACATAAGGTTGAGACTGATGTCTTTCCAAGTCAAATCCGTGCGGATATTGCCTTCAGAAGTCGGTAATGTAGTCCCTAAATATTTTCTTAATGTAGAGGTAGGTCCCTCAGTATTGGGACCCGACCAAATACCGCCAATTGGATAGCCTTCCCGAATCTGCATGATATTCTCAATGCCGCCAGAGATAGGTGTTGGCGGTTCGGTTAATTTGGTCACTTTATTGGTCAAAGTAGAACCTGTAAGTGTTATATTCCAGTTTAAATTCTCTTTTTTAATGACATCATAACCAACAACAAACTCAATGCCTCGGTTATACATTTCACCAATATTACGAATACCCGATGTTAAACCATAGTTGAGCGCAGGATTGATAGGCGCAACTAAAAGCAAATCTTTGAAGTTTTTGTTAAAAAAAGTGGCTTCGACCGTCAATCTTTCCTTTAAAAACGTAGCATCAACACCCACTTCAATTTCCGTTTGTTTTTCTGGATTCAAATTAGGATTAGGCGGATTGTCTGCCGTGTAATTGCCCCCACTGCCTTGATAGCCACCCGCTTCCCGTCTGAAAGTCAAAGTTGCTAAATAAGGTGGTGGTTGCGTACCCGACGAACCAAAAGCCGCGCGTGCACGGATATTTTTTGTCGCTTGATAGCTGACAGAAGCGCGTGGATAGAAAAAATATTTGTCAATAAAAGCCGTACTTTTATCCAAACGACCGCCTAAGTTGAGGAAAACTTTCTCATTTAAGCCAAAGGTTTCGTTAAAATAAATACCAAAAGTTTTAACAATTGGATTGACTTCAAAAAAAGAACCCGGCAAATAAGCTGAATAATTGGCGGTATCCAAAGAATTAGCATATTGTACAGCAGGGTCAGTTGAGCGTTTATCCACCTTTAAAGTTCCTGTGCGGTGATAGTAGTAAAAGCGGTTATTTTCGTCATATTGCGTACCCACGGCTGATTTCAAATACATTTTATCATTGATTTTCCAAGAATGATTTAAACCAACGGTTAGAGATTGTTGGTTCAGTTTTTCTTGGTCAACATCCAAGCGACCTGTTGGGAAAAGTGTGACCAAACCAAAAGAATACAATGTTTTAGAATCAATGGTACTATTGTCCTTTCCAGCATTGATGTCAATAGCAAGGTCTGGCGATATTTTATAGTTCACATTAGCGGATAAAACCAAACGATCTGTATTTGCAGTACGTTGAATTGTGGCATACTTATCAGGCGTAGTCAAGCCGAAATAAACATTTTTGATGCTGTTTAGACCAGTATCCAGCGTCATAAAAGGCATAACTAAACCATCCGTCATCCACCGATTGGGGATAAAAAAGCCGGGTGTTCCGCCCGGTAATTGATTCCGCACGTCTTTTGAATAATCACCACTGATTTTAATACTCAACCCTTTTATTGGCGAACTTGATAAGCTCAACCGTGCGCCGTCGGCATTGAAATCGGTGCCTTTAATATGACCAATATTTTCTTGGGTACTAACTGTTGCATAGAAACCCAGCATTTTATTGCCTCCTTGCGCTCGGACCGTATGTCTTTGAAAACTGCCTTTTCGCAAACCTCCCAATGACCAATCTGTTTGAGGGTTGCTTTTGTACGCGCCCAAAACAGCGTCAGTATAAGTCGTTTTTGTTGGATTAATGAAACCAGCCCACTGGTCAATTTCTGATGCTGCCCAAGATGTTTTGTACTTTCCAATATTCTTAGATACTTCCGTAGAGCCAATATCTAAGGCGTAATCCAAGTGAATACCGCCTTTCCCACCACTTTTAGTCTTGATAACCACAACCCCACTCGACGCCCGTGAGCCATAAAGCGAAGCTGCAGCAGCCCCTTTTAAGACTTCGATAGACTCAATATCTTCGGGATTGACAGCTAAGAGACCCCGAGTGCCGTTATTCATACCAAAAGAAGCCGAGCCTGTGCCTTGATTGCCCCCTACCGCACCCGTTGTGGTATTGCGGTTGGAATTATCCATGATGATACCATCAATAATCACCAATGGCTCTGATGCACCCAAAACAGAATTAGGACCTCTAATTCTAAAACGAAAACCGCCGCCAGGCGCACCATCGGCAGAGTAGGCTTCCACACCCGCCATGCGCCCAACCATGGCATCTTCAATGCTCGAGTTGGGCAATTTGTCAATCGTTGCGCTGTTAATACCCGCACGAGAAGTACCAAGTTCTTTCTGTTTGGTATTTACAGAAAGACCCGTGACAACGACTTCTTCCAAGAATTTGCCCGACTCAGAAAGCGTAATATCCAATATATTATCGCCATTTTTCAAGGTCAGTGTTTCCATTTTATCAGCAAAACCAACACTGCTTATTTTGAGTGTGACACTGCTGCCTCCGTCAAGGTCGGTGATACGGTAGTTGCCCGAATCGTCTGCTGCTGTACCTTTTGTAGAATTGGCTATTTGGATGGTTGCACCCGGCACAGGCGCACCCTCACTCGTAATTTTGCCCGACAGTGTGGCTTTTTGAGCCCAAGCTATATTTGCCAAGCAAAAGAGAATTAGGGAAAGTAATATAAATTTATATTTCATTGATGAGGATTGATTGGTTAAATATATGGTTGTCGTTTTAGGTAAAATCTACTCTTTTTTCACTTCGGCTTTTTGCGCTTTCTTCTCCGCCATTTTCTTCTTAAAATACGTCCAACTTGTTTCATTTGGGCGCGTATCATCGGTTGGAGGGGCATGATTATACGTTGGAAATTCGGTAGCGATGTATTTTTTAAATACATCGGGCATAGCCTCAAAACCACCTTTCAGTTTTTTACCCGCTCCCGAAAAAATCATATAGCCTTGACGGTCACCCATTTTCAACCAGGGTAAAAATTTTGAAATCCGAGACCATGCGATAACGGGATAAGCCGCATCTTTTGACGCATCTAAAAGTTCATCTTTGTCAATCACAAAATTGAAAATTTCCATAGCGTGATACGTGCCGCCAACATATTCTTGATATTCCCCTGCCAAGGGGTTCTCATAAAACAAGGGAACTTCTGATGTTTGCATGATTTTACCTTCACTTTCCCAACCTCTAAATTTTGCAGGACCGTTGGGACCTCCTTTAGCCCATGTTACCCCACGCCCATTGACAGGGTCATTAGCAACGTGGACGACATTAACCATTTCGTTTGTCCAAGGATTTTTCCAGTTTTTTACTGGCTCACCTGTTTTGGGGTCGAGGTAAATCAATAGCTCTCTTGATACATGGCGAAAGCCATAGCCTTTTTCGGGGTCTTGAAAACCTTTAGACGTGCGAATATTCATGCCCCAATACTTGAATAAATGACGGTCTTTTTCCCCAGCTATTCGGGTATAGACATTACCTTCCCAATAATACACACATTCTTCACCATCTTTTAAACTTGAAGCTAATTTGCGATCCATCTTTACGACATCATCTGGGTTATTCATGTCCAACCAAACTATTGGCGGTGGGGGAGGTGCTACATTCTTTTTGTTTTTTTGCGCTGCCAAGTTGCTCATGCTTACGCATAGTAAAAGCATAATAGCTATTAGGTTTAATTTTTTCATGTTATCTTGTATATTTTAAATTGAAAAATCAATTTGTAAAATTAGTATAATTAATTTGATAAACAGTTAAGACTATTAACTATTTTTTAATTAAATATTTTAATTTTACAATTTCATAAAATACTACACGTCATAAAGCACTTTTTTAGAAATAAAAATCCGTTAATTTAATTAATAATTAATTCAATTAACTACTTTTGTCCTATGGCAAATTTTAACATCAAGGCGCAAAATGCATTTAATATTTAAAAATTAAGCAAATGAAATTAAGACTTTTTCCAAACCATACAGGCGTATGGGAAGGCACATACACCCGCATTATGCCCGATGGCAGTGTCACCGACAAATGGCGCAGTCGCTTATCCATCAAATTGTATGATGAAAATAAATACCATCAAGTCAATGAATATATGTGGGACGATGGGCATTATGAATGTCATGATTTCGGCGTTTCAGAATTTAACAAAAAAGGCGAGTTGATTTTTAATAATCCCCGCATTTTGGGTAAGGCATGGGAAACCCATAAAAGTGTTGTCCTAACATGGTCATACAAAGACCGCCCAGGGTCAAATCTTTACGAAATTATTGATTTGATTGGTGATGGTACGCACCGTATTCGCGTTTGGAAATGGTCATTTAATGACACTTTTGAGGGCTTGACAATGATTGAAGAAAGACAAACAGCCAAACAAGACGCTATATCATCTTCCTTTTGGGACGAAGCAGCTCAAAAACGTTTTATGGGAAACTCTCGTTCAAACCGTTGACCCCCTCAGTATTTTAAGCAGTTTTAAGTCGAAAACAAGTTAAACGTTCTTAACCCTCTGGTCACTAACCAAATATATTTTAACATTAAACAATCAAAATAGACAACGTACACAAATGGGAATGACCATAACTGAAAAAATAATGGCACGCAACAGCGGGCGTGACCGTGTGAAACCGGGCGAACTCGTCTGGGTGGACGTGCATACTGTAATGACGATGGACTATCTCGGCAAACAAACTTTCACCCAACTCCACAAATTGGGCGTGACAGAGGTATTTGATAAAAATCGGGTCATCTGTGTCAGTGACCACCTTGTGCCACCACCTACCGAGCAATTTGCTACCATGCTCAACCAATGGCGGGAGGTTGTGCGAGAACATGATATTACCAACTTTTACGATTTGGGTCGGCAAGGTATCGCTCATCAAATCATGGTCGAGCAAGGTCACGTACTACCCGGTAAAATCAGCATTGGAACGGATAGCCACGCCAACACCTACGGCGCAGTCGGTGCAGTCGGCAATGCTGTCGGTGTGACCGATGCAGCCGTAGCGATGGCAACAGGTAAAGCATGGTTCAGAGTCCCCGAAAGTGTCAAATTTGTCTGCACAGGCGAGTGGCAACCGTGGGTCATGGGCAAAGACCTAAGTTTACACATCATGGGCATGATGCACTGGAACGGACACCTTATATATAAGACCCTTGAATACACAGGCAAAGCGATTGAAGCTCTCGGTATGGCAGGGCGTATGACGCTTTGCAATATGACCGTAGATTTAGGAGCTAAAAATGGTATCGTTGCCCCCGATAAGGTCACTAAAAAATACTTAAAAAATAGAACAGAAGACGAGTGGAATATGCTCAAAAGCGACAAAGACGCACACTACGATGCGGTGTATGAAGTCAATGTATCCAATGTGGGACCCACCGTTGCTATGCCTGATAAATTGGACGATATTGTGGGTGTTGAAAAAGTGGTGGGTACAAAATTCAACAAGGCTTTTGTCGGTACTTGCACCAATGGACGGGTTGAAGATTTTGAAATTATGGCTAAAATACTGAGGGGTAAGAAAATTCATAAATCCGTGAATATGATATGTGTTCCCGCCAGTCAAGACGTATATTTGGAAGCGATGGAAAAAGGTTATTTAGCAATCCTTGTTAAAGCAGGTGCGGCTATTGATACGCCATCTTGTGCGGCTTGTGCGGGCATTCATACGGGTGTTGCGGGCGATGGTGATGTGGTTTTATCAGCAGGTAATCGGAATATGAAAGGGCGTATGGGTAGTAAAAATGCCCAAATTTATTTGACTTCGCCTGCTGTGGTAGCTGTTTCTTCTATTTTTGGAGAAATTCGTGACCCACGCACGACTAATTTGGATTAACGCTTATCTGTTAATTTTAACGTAAATCTAAAAATAATGAACCGCCGCCATTTCATCAAAAACACCACTTTATCCACGATCGCTTTTCCCGCTTTTTATGAAAAGCGAGATGCCGATGTCATCATAATTGGGGCAGGGCTTTCAGGCTTATACGCCGCCATGCTTTTAGAAAAAAAAGGAGTGAAAACCCTTATTTTAGAAGGAAACAACCGCATTGGTGGCAGATTATGGACAAAAGACGGGGTCAATCTCGGCGGTGTTGAAATTGGTAACGGTTATACACGATTGGTAGAAATTGCTAAAAACTTGAATGTCGAATTGGTTGAACCCACGCCTTCGAGTCGAGATTTGACCATTCATTTCAAAGGGCAAAATACAATTTCAAAAGATTGGGCGAAGGCAGAAATCAATCCCTTACAAGGTGTTGAACGCAACATTCCTCCACATCTTTTAGAGTTTTCTGCGATAAAAAACAATCCCTTAAAAACCATTTCAGATTGGGCAAAACCCGAATTTCGGGATTTAGACATACCCCTCAGTACCTATTTGAAAAAAAACGGGTCAAGCGATACTGCCATCGAATTGATGAACATTGCTGCCAATTACAACGACATCCACAGCGTTTCAACGCTCAATATACTGAGGGGCGCAATTTACAGAACAGCAGGTGGTTCTACGAAAACTTATAGGATAAAAGGCGGTAGTCAAGCCTTACCCGAAGCAATGGCAAAGTCTTTAAAAACACCTATTTTACAAGGGAAAAAGGTGTTTTCGATTGACAATTCGGGTAAAAATGTAAAAATTCGGTGTGCCGATGGGTCAAAATACCAAGCGGCAAAAGTCATTACAACCGTTCCATTTCCTATTTTTAAGCAAATAAAAGTGGAAAAATTGACAGATATACACCGTAAAGCCATTGATAAAACGCAAACTACGAAGATTTCTCAAATTTTTATCGAACCTAAAAAAGAGTTTTGGAAAGAAGACGGACTACCCCTCAGTATGTGGACGGATACGCCCCTTGAACGCTTTTTAACCGAAGGCAACGAACGTTTTTTATTCTGGATAAACGGCAATGCCACGGCATTTTTCAATAAAATGCCCGAATCAGAAATGAAAGCCTACGTAAAAACCAAATTTGGTGAAATACGCCCTTCGGCAAAAGACAATTTCGATGTGTCTTTTATGAACGCTTGGGAACAAAATCCTTTTTCGGGCGGCACATATTTCGAGTTGCAAGCAGGACAAGCCGCTTGGTTTGAACATTGGACAAAGCCTGTCAATAATTTGTATTTTGCGGGCGAACACACGGCTTTAGAAGCACGGGGAATGGAAGCGGCTTTGGAATCGAGCGAACGGGTAGTTGAGCAATTGAAAATTTTTAAATAATTAAAAATCAATTATTTATGTCAAAAATAAAAGGTAAAACATGGGTAGCCGCAAGCTACGTAATGGCTTACGATATGGTCATTCAAAAATTTTGGACATCGCCCGTAGATGCGGCTGAAAATGCCAAATGGATTATGGCGGGTGTGGCAGAAGAATTTAACCATGAAAATGGGTTTGTTGAAAACGGTTACACGTTCATCGTGGCGGGACATAATTTCGCAGGCGGCGGCAAGAGCATCGAACACGTGATTGCGGGTTTGATGGGAGCGAATATAAAAGCCGTTTTTGCCATCAATTTTTCCCGTTTGCAGTTCCGCAATGCTATTAATTACGGCTTGCCATTTATCACCGCCAATGAGCCGCTTTGGAAAAACACCCAAACGGGCGATGAACTTGAATGGGATACCGATACAGGTGAAGTCACTAATTTGCGGACTAATATCACGTATTCCACCGTGCCTGTTGCGCCTTTCGTTTCAGAAGTGGCAGAAGCGGGGGGGTTAATGAATTTCATGCGTAAAAAAATTGCCGATGGAACGGTGGCTGAATTGCGCTAATTATCTTCTTTTTAATTAAAAAAAGCCAGAAATACTGAGGGGGTACTTTTATGAAAGAAAATAAAATAAAACAACGGCTCAACGCCAAGCAAGCTTGTTATGGTGTCATTTCACCAACTATTGACCCAACTATTTGTGAATATATCGGCTTGTCGGGTCTCGATTTTTACATGATTGATGGCGAACATGGGGCTATCAGCGTCAGCGATATTACCAATATGGTGCGTGCTTGTGAAAATGTGGGTTGTACCCCAATGGCAAGGGTCGGCGATTTGAACGACAAACTGATATTGCAATACCTCGATGCGGGTGTAATGGGTATTATGATGCCGGGTGTAAACACGGTCAAAGAATGTGAAAAATTGGTAGCCGCAATGAAATACCCGCCTTTAGGCAATCGAGGATTAGGTCCCGTGCGGTCTGCTAATTATATGATGAAAATGGCACAAGTGGAGTATGTGAAATTTGCCAATAACAATGTCTTGGTTTTACCACAAATAGAGGATATTGCCGCTCTGAAAAACCTCAAAAAGATGGCAAATACAGAGGGGGTAGATGGTTTCATTATAGGACCCCGTGATTTAGCTATGACAAT
>JAYVKQ010000859.1:0-4780 GCA_043768285.1 Saprospiraceae bacterium
AATCTACTCCGAGAGACATTGTTGGTAGAATGGACTACTGAAATTACTACTAAAATCGTAGCATCATACAAAGATGAAAATCGGGCAACCGACCATGCAGCTATGTGTATTGCTCTATTGTTAGCATCAAAATTAACTGGTTTCGATGACATAGAAACCTCTGAAAAGGGAGATGGTGTGGATTTTTGGTTTAGTAAAAGCGACAGTTTTGATTTTGTTGCTCGTTTAGAAGTATCTGGAATCAGAAGAGAAAGTGCAACTAACACCGTAAAACAACGCTTGAAGTTTAAGTTAGAACAAGTAAAACAATCTGACGATTCCAATGTGCCTGCGTTTATTTCAATTATTGAATTTTCAAAGCCAGAAGCATTATATCTCTTAAAATAATGGATTTTACAAATACAAAACAAGTGCATAGAAAAGCCATGATATTAGCCCAAGATGCTTATGTTGCTTTGTTGCAAGACAACGAAAGTGAAGCACTGCGTCTATACCAAGCGGCTTTTGAGTTAGAAAAGGAAGCTGCAATGAGCCTTTTATCGGAAGAGATGAAAGAGCCAACTCGGTCTGTTTTATTCAGAAGTGCAGCATCTTTGGCTATGAAATGTAAAAAATTTAGAGAGGCAGAAAAAATGGCAGCATTGGGTTTAGCAGGTAACCCCCCTTTTGAAATAGCCAATGAATTACGAGATTTGTATGAGGATATTAACTTTTTTCGTCATCTCGAACTAAAAAATACAGAGTTGGATAGTTCTGAATTTTTATTATCTTTTAGTGGTAATGAGGTTGGTTTTGGAAAGATTAATTCAAGGGAATTTCTAAATCGATATGAAGCGATTGAAAAACTAACATATAGAACGGCAGAAAGAAAATTAAAAGTAGCTTATAGAACTGCACCAAAAGTTACGGATAATATTAAGTCTTTATTTGAACCTTTCTTTTCTGTACCAATGGCAGCAAGTTTTGCTGTGGTCATAAAATTAGGAAAACAGACAAATCAAACAGAATTGTTTGAAGATAAAAAAATACAAGAAGAAGTTATAGATGAAATATTTGAATGTGTAGAATTGGTTAATAACGCTGATTACGATGGCTTAAAAGCAAAAATTAACGATAAAAACTATTATGAAAACTTTGTTAGCTTAACTAAAGTTTTAGCCCCTGATGGCGATAGGATTAGACAAACTGGTTTTACGATAATACGCAATGGTGAACAAAAAGGAGTTGCACTCAAGCGGAAACAAGAGACTTTTAAGGAAGAATTAAATAAAATAAAATCTGATATAAAAGAAATACAAGATAAAGAGGCTGTCGAATCGCTTAAAATTACGGGTACACTAAAAATAGCCGATGCACAACATCAAACTATAAAAATTATCCCCCCAAAAGGAGAAAAATCATTTAAGCAAAAAATAACAGTATCAGAAGGGTTATCAGATGTTGTAAAAATGTATTTTGATGAAGTAGTAGAAGTTTTACTATTAAAAAAAGATGCAAAAACCTATGAATTAAAAGAAATAGATAGGGTATAATACCAACCCGTCCTGTCGTAAAACACTTCTATTATGGGATTTTTGCTATTCATTCTTCTAAAAATAATAAGCCTTTGATACTAATTCAAAGGCTTTTTCTATTTTTAGCCTTTCAAATTTTTATAAAACAATAAAATTAGATATGAAAAATGTAAAAATACTGAGAGGGGTAACATTTGCAGTAATGTTCTTCTCTGTAACTGTTTCTTTTGCCCAAAATGCCGTTGCTTTAAAAAAGAAGATGGATGCGGCGGCTGAAAGTATCGAGAGCAAAGTAGTCGCTTGGCGTAGAGATTTTCACCAAAACCCTGAGCTATCAAACAGGGAATTTCGCACGTCCAAAATCGTCGCCGACCACCTTAAAGCCTTGGGTATGGAAGTGAAAACTGGGGTTGCCAAAACGGGTGTCGTCGGCATATTGAAAGGCGGCAAACCCGGTCCTGTTGTGGCTTTAAGAGCCGATATGGACGGTTTACCTGTAACAGAACGCGCCGATTTACCCTTTAAATCGAAGGTGCGTACCACTTTTAACGATATTGAAACGGGGGTAATGCACGCTTGCGGACACGATACGCACACCGCTATTTTGATGGGGGCTGCCGAAGTAATTAGTAAATTTAAAGCCGATTTGGCGGGTACAATTGTTTTTATATTCCAACCTGCCGAAGAAGGCGCACCCAAAGGCGAAACAGGCGGCGCGGCTGATATGATAAAAGAAGGCGTGTTGGACAATCCGAAAGTGGAAACAATATTTGGTTTGCACATCAATTCGCAAACGCCTGTGGGGACTATTCGCTACCGTCCAAATGGAACAATGGCGAGTTCAGATAGGTTTTCTATTACCATAAAAGGCAAACAAACGCATGGCGGCTATCCGTGGAATGGTATTGACCCAATAGTAGTGGGTTCACAAATCGTTTTGGGTTTGCAAACAATCGTAAGCCGAATGACACCACTTACGGAGTCGGCTGCTGTTATTACAGTGGGTATGTTTCAAGCGGGATTGCGGGAAAATATTATCCCCGAACAAGCTAAACTCTTGGGCACTATTCGTGCACTTGACCCAAAAATTCAGAAAGAAATGCATGCTAATATTCGTCGTGTGGCAACCAATATTGCCGAAGCATCAGGTGCGGAAGCTATAGTGGATATTGAAATTGGCAATCCTGTTACTTTCAACAATCCAGAATTGACGAAAAAAATGATACCATCCTTAGAAGAAGTCGCGGGAGAAAACAATGTTATTGTACAATTTCCTGTAACAGGTGCAGAAGATTTTGCTAAATTTCAAGAGAAAATACCCGGTTTTTTCTACTTTTTAGGCGGTATGGCAAAAGATAAAGCGGCAGTGGATGTTGCACCGCATCATACACCTGATTTCTATATTGATGAAGGTGGTTTTACCTTGGGTGTTAAGACGTTTTGCCATTTGGTGGTGGATTATCCGACTAAGAAGTAATGATGCGTTATGAGTTATGAATACTGAGCACTTCCGCATATGGACAAAAAAGGTATTAGTACATTGGTTTTTACATCGGAAGGGCGATTGAAATCGCCCTCTATTGATGGGTTTTCGTGGTAAATATCAATAGCGGACGATTTCAATCGCCCTTCCGATGTCACCATAATGTCTATATGCGGAATTGCTGTTCATAACTCATCATTCATCATTACGTACTATTTCAAAACAATCATACGTTGCACGGCTGAATGTTCGCCTGCTTCAATGCGATAATATAAAATACCCGTTGTATTCAGCACATTTTTATCAAGCGTTATACTATTGAAACCCGCCGCATATTTACCTTCTTGCCTGTAAATAATTTTTCCATCAATGGTCAATACCGTCAAGCGTGTATTGGCATCTTTAGGCAAATCGAAGGCAATCGTTGTGGTATTGCCAAATGGATTTGGATAGTTTTGGTAGAGATGAAATGCTGTCGTTTTTGAAGTCGTCTTATTGAATATCAACTGTATCTGCATTACTTCTCCTTGACTATCATTTGCCTCAATAGGTGTTATTAAACTACTGATTTTCAATAAATTACTCAATAGTCCCGCTTCTTTTGCTGTAATATGCAGCGTGAATACATGTGGCGATTTTGTATTGGATTGCCCATTCCAACTGACAGTCATAGCTTTTTCAAAAATAGCAAATTGATTTTCATTCAAATTCGGCAAATTGCCCGTTTGAATACTATTAACCAATACCCCCTCAGTATTTAGCGTGAATTGAAAGGCTTTTGCGTCAAATTTTTCTGCCGTAAAAGGTATAGCATATGTCTTACCTTTTTCAATAAAAATATCCTCTGTTTGTAGCGTCAATGAACGATTATTGCGTGCAGTTAGAGCATTAAGTGCATTCAAAGGCTGCGTCAATTGCGGTGTAACGTCTCCTTTTTTGATGGCTTTGAATGCTTTACGATTAATCGGTGTTGTATTGTCTAAACGAATGATTTCAGCCGCATCCTCAAAATAAGGGGCGATTGGATTTTGAAAAACATAACTTGAATCTATAAATAGCCAATCGCGTTTGGGTAGATTTTGCGCTCGTCTAAGGATAAAATTGCGCAAGTAAACCATGTCTTGAGCATCAACCTCACCGTCTTCATTCACATCGGCTGCCAACAAAATAGCGGGTGAAGTTATGGTATTGATACCCACTATATGCTGACTAATAACCGCAATGTCGTAGGTAGAAACACCCCAGAATTTATCATCCGTTTTGCTGGCGCGAAGGCTATATGTATCGCCTAATGCTAAATTTTTCAATATAGCAAAACCGTTTGTATTGGATAATGTATCCATAACGGACTGAGTTGAGCCATCTAATGCGGCTGTAACTGTTACATTTCTGACGGGCAAATTACTATTTGTAGCTATTGCAATAGTCGTTTGTGGCGTAGGTCCGCAAAAGCCCATATTGTCTTGTACGGTAACATAAGTTAATCTAAAACTGGCGTTGCCATCTCTATCTACTACCCATACTTGTGTTGGAATTTTTTTATTCACATCACGGCACGTCACTTGAATACATTTTGGGAAATCGGGGCGGTATTGACGTGCGGTATTTTCTTCATCCCGTATTATTCTGACATTGGAGAATAATTCATCATAACTCGTACAATCGTCCGTCAATTCTTTAATCACAATATTGGCACATACATAAGCATCACCTTTACCTAAGTCACCTATTGAACCCGCCAAAACTGAATTTTTATCATACGTCACAATAACAGGAGGTTTAA
>JAYVKQ010000860.1:0-3223 GCA_043768285.1 Saprospiraceae bacterium
AGAAGACACAGAGTTTCACAGAGTTTTTTCTACGCTCTGTGAAACTCTGTGTCTTTTCTGTCTAAACTCTGTGTAATTAAAATCTAAATAACTTTTAAAGCATTTTCTAAATCTTCAATCAGCCATTGCGGGTCTTCTAAACCGATATAGAGACGTGCAAAACCGATGGGCAAAACGGGATTTGGTCGTCCTTTAATATCATACACGGCTACCGTTGGAAATATCAAACTCTCGTGACCACCCCACGATACTGCAAAGGTAAACCGTTTGAGCGCATAAAAAAAGGCTTCGGCTTGTTCTTTGGTCGTGGCAGTCGTTTCTATCGAAAATAAACCGCCCGCGCCCGACATTTGCTTTTTGGCTATCAAATACTGAGGGGTTCCTTCGTTGAGGAACGGATGATAAATATTTTTAATTTTAGGATGATTTTTCAGATAGTTGACTATAATATTAGCACTTTCATCACAGCGTTTCATGCGCAGTTCCAATGTGCGCAAGCCGCGTATCACCAAATTGGCATCGTGTGGGCTGATGATGGCTCCGATGGTCATAAATTCGCTATCGAATAGCTTTTGTACCATGTCTTTTGTACCGCACAACACACCTGCCACCACGTCCGAATGTCCGTTCAAATACTTAGTCGCCGAGTGTACCACGATGTCAATCCCAAAATCAATCGGGCGTTGGAATAGGGGAGAGGCATAAGAGTTATCAATGATAGAAACCAAATTATGTTTTTTGCACAAAGCGGCACACGCTGTAAGGTCTTGAACCTCAAATGTGAGTGTATTAGGGCTTTCTAAATATAAAACAGTTGTGTTGGGCTGTATAGCGTTTTCAATATTCTCAATATGCTTGGCATCAACAAAAGTCGCCGTCACGCCGAAGCGCGGCATAAACTTTTTCAAGAGCGACACAGTCCAACTATAAGGCGCATTGACGCACACAATATGGTCGCCCGCCTTCACGTTTCCAATAACAGCCGCAGCAATTGCCGCGCAACCACTGGCGAATATAAGACTGTCATCCGCGTTTTCTAAAGCCGCAACTTTTTGGCGCAATATCTCCACCGTAGGGTTGTTGCCGCGTGAATATATGCGTCCTGTCAGTTCATTTTCCATCATTTTTCGATAGACATCAAGGTCAGTAAAAACAAAATTGGAAGACTGAATGACAGGCGTAGAAACGGCATTAAAGTACTGTTCACGGTTTTCGCCCGTATGAAAGAGAATTTCTGTTAAATCCATAAAATGTACGATGTTTGATATACGATGTACGAAATTTTAAGCAAAATACGCCCGATTATATCGGGACAGGTCAAGGGGGTGTTAAATTTTATAATATTCCCCGCAAATTTCACAAATTTAGTTGAGACACCACCTATCTTTACGCTATGAAAAAAGTATTTATTTTAATCATGACAATACTCGCGGTTGCGGGTTGTAAAAATGAATTAGTGACGGTGGATACGTGGCGCGATATACCTGTTGTTTATGGTATATTGAATCTGAACGATACTGCCACCTATATCCGCGTAGAAAAAGCATTTGTAGATAAAGACAAATCACCGTTTCAATTGGCGCAAATTGCCGACAGTTTGTACTATAAGGATATTACAGTATCACTCATTCGGGTGCGCAACAATGAGCGTTTCAATCTTATTCGCGTGGACGGAAATACTGAGGGGTATGTCCGCAATGATGGTATATTTGCCAAATCACCCAATTATTTATATAAAATAGTGAATAAAACACTATCCATGCGTGCTGATGAAGAATGGCGTTTGGAGGTCGTGCGTAAGGGCGAAACTAAGCCAATTGCCAAATCAGCGACCAAAATCATTGGCGATTATGAAGTGACAGTACCGACCAGTGCCCCCGTTTTTTTGAGATATGATAATAGTTTCTCTTTGACTTTACAGACAGACGAAAAATCGGGTAGGGCATATGATGTGAAAATGCTTTTCAATTACGATGAAGGCGACCCTACACGACCCAATTCAACGGTAGCCAAACAAGCCATATGGGATTTTACGACGAGCGGGCAACGCAGAAGTTCGGGCAATACGCCTGACCCCATTATGTCGTTTACGCGCAAAGGGCAGGATATGTACGAATTTTTGGGCAATACTATCCCAACTTCGGCGGGTGTTTTACGCACGTTCAAGTCTATAGATTTTGATGTCATTATTGGTGGGCAAGAGTTTTTGGATTATTCAAACGTGGGCATTGCGAATACGGGCATTACAGGCTCGCAGACCATACCCACATATACCAACATCGAAAATGGCTACGGTATATTCGCCTCTCGCAATAAAACAAGCAAAACAGGCGTGAAATTGAGTGATGTAGCTATTGATTTATTGAAAAATGGAGAATATACGAAGAAGCTGAATTTTAGATAAGTGAAGGTTGTCTTGTTGTATTGTTAAAAAGCAATTTAACAATACAACAATTAAAAAAGGCTCTAAACCCAAATGGATTTAAAGCCTTAATAATTTTTTTTGGACTAATTTATATGATTACTTTATTGTTTTTCGACCTGTAAGAAACTCATTTCCATTTCAGTACCGCGACCAAAAATTTTGACCACGACTTTGAGTTTCTTTTTCTCTTCATTGATTTCTAAGACCTCACCTACGAAATCTGCAAAAGCACCTTCCGTAATTTTGACCATTTCGCCAATAATGAAAGGTTCTGCCATTTGCTCAGATGAACCAGAAGAGTCATCAACAACGCCTAATAAGCGTTTGGCTTCAGATGTTTGCATCGGAATAGGCTCGTTTTTACCCAAAAAGTGGATAACATTTTGCAAATTCACAATCTGTGTCACTACATCGCCCCGCAACTTAGCAGGAATAGCTTCAACAAGTATATAACCGGGTAAAATATTACGCTCAGTGATAACTTTTTTACCATTTCTGATTTTGTAAATTTTCTCGGTCGGTACGACTACGTTGGGTATATACTCGTTCCATTGTTCGGCATTGATTTCTTTATCAATCCGTTCCTTGACTGAGCGTTCTTTACCACTGATAACGCGGAGGGAATACCATTTAGTTTCTTCTGACATTGAAGTTTTAGTTTGGTGCTATTAGATATTAAGAAATTATAGATTAAAGATTTAAAGCTGAAAATTTAGGAATTTTCTTGACTTTCAACCTCTAATCCCCAATCTCTAATCTCTTAATTTCTAATAACGCAATTATTTTACACCGTAGATA
>JAYVKQ010000861.1:0-4523 GCA_043768285.1 Saprospiraceae bacterium
ATTATCAATTATTTACAAAAAATTTAAACCTAAAATATATGAACGTAATAATCGTAGATGACGAGCCTTTGGCATTAGACATTATGGAAACCCTCATAGAAAGGATGCCCGAATTAAAAATCATAGCACGTTGCAACAACGCCTTTGAAGCCAACGATGCTTTGAAAAACAATGAGATTGACCTCATGTTTTTGGATATTCAAATGCCACAACTGACGGGTATCGAGTTTTTGAGAACCCTCTCAAAGCCACCGATGGTGGTTTTCACCACAGCCTATCCGAATTATGCCATCGAAGGTTTTGAACTCAATGCCATTGACTATCTTTTGAAACCCATTTCGATGGATAGGTTTATGAAAGCCGTCAATAAAGCAACGGAACAATACAATTTGCACCATAAAGAAGAAGCACCTGCACCGAGCAGTAACTCCATTGCCGTTGGTACTGAGAGCGGTGAGACGGATTATATTTTCGTGAAAAGTGATAAAAAATTGGTGCGCGTTAGATTTGCAGACATATTATACATCGAAGGTTTGAAGGATTATGTGATTATTCGCACCGAAACAGGTCGTGTCATTTCGCTCCAAACCATGAAAAGTTTGGAGGATAAACTACCTTTGGGGCAGTTTGTGCGCATACATCGCTCCTATATCGTGGGCGTGGATAAGATTGTGGCGATAGTCGGCAATATGGTAGAGGTGATGGAAAAAGGGCAGGTGAAGCACTTGCCAATTGGTAAAAATTATCGGGATGAGTTGTTAGAAATGATTGAGAAACATAAGCTGTAACTGTTTCTATCAATATTTACTGTGTACATTATAAAAAAAAGATTAAATTTGTCATTATTTCATTATGAAAAATTTCTTTCATGACTAAGATTTTAGAACAAGTGTCACGCTTATCAGTCGAAGAACGTATTGTTCTTGTAGAACGTATTTGGGATAATATTGCTGAGGATAGTAAAACCCAAAACCTTGATATTTCAGAAGAATTAGAAACTGAATTAGCACGTCGTGTTTCTCTTTTACAAAATAACCAAACCCAATTATATTCTTGGGATGAAGTAAAACAGAATATTTTCAAAGAATATAGAAAAAGTGCTTAACAAAAACCGACTAAAAATATGCTATGAACTACATACTCGTTTTTACAAACGAAAGCCAAACGGATTTAAAAGACGGTTTTATATGGTATGAAGAAAAAAGAGTAGGCTTAGGCTATAACTTTATGCTTGTAATCGAAGCAACTTTAAAATCTATTGAAAGAAATCCTTTTGCTTTCTCAAAAGCACCTACTAATGTTCCTAACATCCGTAGAGCTATCGTTCACAAATTCAGTTATTCTATTTTCTATGCTGTTATTGATAAATCTATTATCATTTTAGCAATTATCAGCTCTAAAAGAGATACGGCTATTTGGAAAAAGCGTATCGGAGATGTTTAAATTAATTATGAATAAAAAAAATCGCATCGGCACAGTTTATTCCACAGACCCCAATTTTGGCTATCAATATGAAGACAATACTGAGGGGGTAGAAGATTTGCCTAAAAATCAACAAAAATTGCGCCTCCACATTGAACGCTTGAAAGGCAACAAGGAGGCAACCGTCATAAAAGGCTTTATCGGAACTACTGATACGCTGGAAACCTTAACTAAACTCTTGAAAACCAAGTGCGGCGTAGGTGGTGCTGCCAAAGATGGCGATATTTTAATACAAGGCAATCACCGCGATAAAATTTTGCAAATCCTGATTACAGAGGGCTATAACCAAAGCAAAAAAGCGGGAGGGTGATTTTGTCACGCTTCCCGCTTTTTAGGCTATTCATCATTACTGAACGGTAAATACAAATAACTCGCACAGTAAAGTTTAATTTTTCTTCTTTTAAAACAATCCTTCAATAACCTTATCAGCCGTAATGCCTTCCGCTTCTGCCTTATAGTTAGGCACGATACGGTGGCGCAAAACCAATTTAGCTATAGCCCGTACATCTTCAATATCTGGAGAATATTTACCGCGAATAGCGGCATGACATTTTGCCCCCAAAACCAAGTACTGCGAAGCACGCGGACCCGCACCCCAAGAGATATAATTATTCACTTCCTTGGGCGCACGTGGTGTATTCGGACGGGTTTTGGTTGCTAAGCCTACGGCATATTCCAAGACATTATCACTCACAGGTATCTTGCGCACAAGATTCTGAAAATCAAGTATTTGCGCACCTGTTACGATATGACTTAACCGAATATTGCGCAGAGAAGTCGTGTTTTTAACTACCGAAATTTCCTCCTCGTAAGAAGGATAATCCAAAGGAATATTGAACATAAAACGGTCTAATTGCGCTTCGGGCAATGGGTAAGTACCTTCCTGCTCGATAGGGTTTTGCGTTGCCAATACAAAGAAAGGCGAAGGCAAATTGTGGCGCACACCGCTCACCGTTACGCAACGTTCTTGCATGGCTTCCAACAACGCCGCTTGCGTTTTAGGCGGTGTACGGTTAATCTCATCCGCTAAAACGATATTGGCGAAAAGAGGCCCGCGATTGAATTTGAAATGACGAGACTCATCTAATATCTCAGAGCCAGTAATATCAGAAGGCATCAAATCGGGTGTAAACTGAATACGTTTAAACTCCAAATCCAATACTTCGGCAATAGTGCTGACCAAAAGCGTTTTTGCCAAACCAGGCACACCTACCAAAAGGCTGTGACCATTTGAAAATAAAGAAATAATCACAGCTCTGACGACTTCATCTTGACCCACAATCACTTTACCAATTTCACGGGAAAGGTCGTGGTAAGATTGTGCAAGAGCATCTACGGCTTCTACATCAGAACGAAAAGAGACGGTTGCAGACATAAATATATTTTGAGTTTTATAACAGTTTCAAATAATCAGTTTTAATATTTTTATGCAGCATGAAAACAGCGCACAACTCATATATAGTATCAATAACAAAAGTACGCATAAAACGTTGCTTCTGAAAGGTTTGTTTCATGAAAATTATGTCGAATTTTAACATTTCGACCACCCCTCAGTATTTTTAGCTATTTTATCTATAAAAACCCTGTTTTAATCTATCATTTTAGAATAGCTACATATATTACACTTACCTTTCGTAAAAATTCAGATGCTTTGTTATGCGAATTCGCTTCATGATAAATTGAAAAAATAAAAATGAGCCTAAGAGAAACAATTAGAATAGCCTTGGATTCGGTCAAAACCAATTCGCTGCGGACGGTTTTGACCCTTTTGATAATTGCCGTTGGTTTGATGGCTTTGGTTGGTATTTTAACTGCCTTGGATAGTGTTTTGTTCTCACTCAACGATAGTTTCAATGATATGGGAGCCAATTCGTTTACCGTTGAGCGCAAATTCCAAAGTTTGCGCGGTACGCAAAGGGGCAGACGCGCTCGTATAGGCGAACCTATTGATTACGAACAAGCGGCTGAATTTAAAGAACGGTTTAATTATCCGTCACAAGTTTCTATGTCTATTGTCTCTACGGGTCGGGCAACGGTACAAAGAGGGGATAAAAAAACCAATCCGATTGTGACTGTCACAGGTATTGACGACAATTATTTAGATGTTAAAAGCCAAGAATTAGAATTTGGGCGCAATTTTTCGGACAATGAATTTCAAAGCGGTGCGAATAGGGTCATAATTGGCAACGAAATCGTCAAAACCCTCTTTAATAATAATGCGCAAAAGGCAATAAATGAAGATGTTTTGATTGGCAATGTGCGCTATTTGGTGGTAGGTGTTTTGAAAAGCAAAGGCTCAGGCGGCGGTTCGCAAGGAGCAGACCGCAATGCTTTTATCCCCGTGCTGAATGCCAAACGCATATACAATAACCAAGGAAGCGATTATAATATCAATACAGGTGTAGCAACAGCCGTTGATTTGGAAAGCGCGAGTGATGTAGCAACGGGCTTATTCCGCCAAATTCGCAAATTGCGCGTAGGGCAAGAAGATGATTTTGAGATATTTAAGAGCGATAGCCTTCTCTCTATGCTTAAAGAAAATACGGTAAAAATTCGTTGGGCAACTATTGGCATTGGTTTGATAACACTTTTGGGTGCTTCCATTGGTTTGATGAATATTATGCTTGTGAGCGTTACAGAGCGTACACGCGAAATAGGTATCCGCAAAGCATTGGGCGCGACCCGAAGTAGTGTTCTGGCGCAATTTTTAACAGAAGCGATAGTTATTTGTCAAATGGGCGGTATCATTGGTATTGTTTTAGGCGTTTTAGCAGGTTTTGGCGTATCACTTCTTTTCAAAGGCGTATTCGTGATGCCGTGGGCTTGGATAACTTTGGGCATAGTCACCTGTTTTGTTGTGGGTTTATTTTCAGGCTTATATCCTGCCATGAAAGCCTCTCGGTTAGACCCTATAGAATCTTTACGTTATGAGTAAGGAACGACGAAACAATAAAAGCGCATTTTCAAGCTGATTATATTTCGTCGTTCTTAATAATATATGGTACGTAAAAGCTTACAGAAGCTTTGAATGCTTCTGTAAG
>JAYVKQ010000862.1:0-3075 GCA_043768285.1 Saprospiraceae bacterium
GACAATAGACACCACCTCACCTGTCTCTTGCACTCCTGTCGAAATCATGGTCAGTATCTGCGGCTCTTTGGTCTGAATGGCTTTTTCTACGGCTGCGAATACCTCAAGCCCTTGCTCGCACGTAAACGTCGTTTTTGACGTTGCTTTTTTCAGAAATTCCGTTTCGATATGCGATACCAACATCGAGACTTTCCCGCGCCCTTCCAACGCTAACATGGCTAATATACCTGTTGAAAACTCGCCTGCCGCGCATTGTGCTGCAAAATAGATAGATTTAAACGGATTTTGAGAACGCCAGCCATAAGGCAGTGTAATCTCAGCGCGTTCTGCCGTGACTTGTTTGACCTTGATACCCATAAACCACGCGGCGGGCAAATTTTTGAAGAGATGTAAACTCATCAAAAAGGAATTATTAATTGCTTTTAGCCGCACTAATTGTATTTCTGAAAGCTGAAATACTGAGGGGGTAGCCGTTGAAGTTGCCATATTATAATACTTTAGCGAATTTTCGCTAAGATAAAACCTTTTTCAAAACTAAAAAAGATTTTAAACACTTTTCTATCCTTTCACCTTAATCGTATGCGTCAAAGTATAACCATTTGCAATTGACCCTGATAGCTTACCTATTTCATCATCCAAAGAATCGGCGAAAATGCCATCACGAGTATTCGATGTATCCTGTTTGCCTTTGTTGTAAAAATTAGTTGCTGACGTATAAACCGTATCGCATATATCGGTTGGAAACGCAATTTGAGTAATCAACAGCGATTTGCCCGAAGCATTAAATACTTGTACGTGTATGTGGGGCGCACGACCTGGATACCAACCAGGAAATATCGTAGCGAAAGAAGCTACACCGTTGCTATCTGCGGTTTGTCGTCCTCTCAAAAAATGTTGGCTCGTCAAGCTGCCATATTCTGAATAATTGCCGTCTTTATCGCAATGCCAAACGTCCACCAAAGCACCTGTAAACGCAGCGCAATTGTTATTGACATTTTGAATGGTAATATTGATAGCCATCGCCACGCCCGTTCTATCAGATTTGATGTCTCTTATAGTGAATGATGCAGGAGATTTGGTTGGGAAGGGTCCAGCCGTTTCGGATGGAGAGGAAACGCAAGCGTTGGCAGAGCCTGTACCACCTGTACCATTGCTGTCTTTTTTGCACGCTTGGGCAATCGGAATAACTATCGCATAACCCATCATCGCAAACCACTTTTTGATAAACTCTTTTCTTTCCATAGAAATACGGTTGTTTTATATGAATGATATTTCTATGACGAGTATAAAAGGTAATTGGTTGTTTAGCGACAGCAATTTATTCCCGCCTTTCAACATTTGGAATAACGTGCTTTGCCAATATGCGTTTGCCCAGCATCTTACTTTCGTCACTTTTTTTGACTGCCCATAGTTGGTCACTGGCATTGCGGGAGGAGGTTTTTAAGTCCACAATCGGTTTGAAATAATCGCGTTCAAGGTCGAAGTTATAAAATTGGGCTTCCAAAGAGGGTATTTTAGACGGTTCATGAATTAAATACGGCGGCAAATGCTGCAATTCAGGCACCCATTTTTTTATGAAAACGCCTTCTGCATCGTGCTTTTCGGAGTTATGAATGGGATTATAGACGCGAATGGTATTCACACCCGTTACGCCCGCTTGCATTTGAAATTGCGAAAAATGAATACCCGGTTCGTAGTCTAAAAACATTTTCGCCAAATAACCTACGCCCGCTTGCCACGGTTGCCATAGGCTGTGGGTCAAAAAAGAAACAACCATTGCCCGCATCCGAAAATTGAGATAACCCGTCGCCTTGACGCATCGCATACAGGCATCTACCAACGGAAAACCCGTTTTGCCTTCCTGCCATGCGGTCAAAAGGGTCATATCTGTATTGTCGCGCAAATGATTATAGGCAGCATTGACGTTGTGAAACTCCATTGCCACTTCGCTTTCAAATTTTTGCATAAAATGGTCGCGCCAACGCAGCCTATCCAAAAATTGCTCAGAATTGCGCTTGCCTATAGTGTATTCATATTTTTGAGAAAACTGATAGACTTGCCTACTCGATAAGCAGCCCCAAGCCAAATACGGTGATATACGCCCACAATGATGTCGCGCGGCTTCGGGTTTAGAAATCGTTTTCATGTATTCGCGCCCCCGCCCTTCTAAAAAAGATTTGAGATACTTCCAGCCTGCCGTTTCGCCACCGGGCTGAAAATCGGGATGCCGTTTTGTTATTGCTGCGTCAAGTGGCATACCCCTCAGTATTTCAGCATTAATTATTGGGTTTTTTGTATTGTGGATTGGTTTTAAATGCACCAATTGAGGATTTTGCATGGGCATTTTTGCAATCGTGTACCAATCGTCTTTCCAAGTTTTTCGGTGGCTTAGTCCGCGATATATGCCACTCGTTTGGCTTTCGAGCCATTGGGTATTACGGGATTTGAACAGTTTTTTTAAGCGTTTATCTCTATCGAAAGTTAAATTTATGCCTATCTCTTGGTACGAAAAAACGGCATTGATGGTATAGTGTTCATATAGTTTTTCAAAAACAAAATCGGCTTCGTTGTGGCAAATTAATATCTCTATATTGTTGATTGTCAAACGTTTATTCATATCTATAAGGCTTTCATACACGAACCGCCAATGGCGTATATCGCTATCGTAATGGTGTATGACCGAAGGCTCGAAGATATAGACGAGCAAAGTTGGTATATCTGCCGCACACGCCCGTGCCAAAGGCTCGTGGTCGTGCAACCGCAAATCGCGTTTGAACCATACAACGTTGATTGCTGTCATACCCCTCAGTATTTTTTCTTTGAAATGCGGTTGCCGACGGGTCGCTGCATTCGGCTTTTGTGCCTGAATACATCATCGCCCGTTTCGCCCATAATTTGGGTCAATTTTGCGAGGTGTTTTGTAGCACGCCCCTGTACCCTTGCCCGCCATTTTTTCCAATTGGATAGCTTCATTTCGTACTTCATCAACTCAATCACTTCGGCTTCTGCCAAACCAAATTGGGCAGTGATGGCATCAAACGGCGTGCGGTCTTCCCACGCCATTTCGACGATGCG
>JAYVKQ010000863.1:0-2500 GCA_043768285.1 Saprospiraceae bacterium
TAAAAACAGGGTTTATTGGGGCTTAAAATCGTTTACAAGAGCATTTAATTTTGTAAATCACCATACGGACTATGGAGCATGTTGTTAGAAAGATTATCATAACTTTATGCTTGAATTTAACTAATTGATTTTCAGTTGGTTATGATGCCAAACGCTTCGTAGTCATCTACTTTGGACAGCCTACCCTTCGGGATTTTTAATACTGAAAAAGATGTGTGTAACGCACAGGCTCCGAAGCGGTGGCACGGATTTAGGCTACCCCCTCAGTATTATATCAAAAATTATTATACAGTGCTATAAAGAAAGTACGCTCTCATCTATATAGCCACAAATAATATGTCCAATCAAAATGTGCATCTCTTGAATATGCGCCGTCACATCAGAGGGAACAATAATATCTAAATCAGCTACCCCCCTCAGTATTCCACCATTTTTCCCAGATAAAACAATGGTTTTTAAGCCTTTATATTTAGATGCCTCAATAGCTTTGATAATGTTAGGGCTATTGCCAGACGTTGAAATGCCAATAAATACATCGCCTTTTTGCCCCAAGCCTTCTATCTGACGCGCAAAAACATACTCAAAACCATAGTCATTACTAATAGCCGTCAAAGCCGATGTATCTACCGTCAGCGCAAGTGCAGGTAGCGATTTTCTATGGTTTATAAAACGCCCGACCAATTCGGCAGCTATATGTTGTGCATCGGCAGCCGAGCCACCATTACCTGCCAATAATATTTTATGCCCATTTTGAAGAGCATCAATACACAACGTACAAGCCCTTTGAATATCAGGACTTAATATTTTTAATTTATGTGCAACATCAATATGCGCATCAATTATTTTTTGAATATCCATATCTATTTTTTCCACTTCAAATTATTCACATTACGTCCTATTTTGCGCCCTTCTACCAAGCCTGTTTCATTATCATGCCGCGTATGAATACCGCCAAGAAAGCGCGAATAGGCACTTTCTTCTGCCGCTTCCCAAAAAGAATTGTAACTCCTATTTTTAAAAAGCACAAGTGTCAAAGGGTCAGGTGGACGATTTTCATGCGAATTGTCTATAAATTTAAAATTATCGCCGTATAAATCCGTCAAAACAGTCGCACAAGCTGCACCCTGGACCGCGTGCCCTGAATAAAATGCAGGAAAAGGAGGCTCGGGCCAAAATTGTTTAAATTGGGGGTCAATATTGGCATTGACATAGCTCGCAGGACGCTGAACATGGTATGTATATTTAGCTTTCCAACAATT
This sequence comes from Saprospiraceae bacterium, assembly GCA_043768285.1. Taxonomy (GTDB): domain Bacteria; phylum Bacteroidota; class Bacteroidia; order Chitinophagales; family Saprospiraceae; genus JAAFJT01. The sequence continues at coordinate 1,260 of JAYVKQ010000863.1, forward strand.
CACAAAAGCATCCGCTATTGCCATACCCACTCGCGCAAAGGTCTCTACCGCTTTTGGTAAATCGGTTTTTGCTGTCCTGATGGCAATAGTTGCAAGACTGTATGAATGCCCTGGCGGTGTAAATGTTTGGCTGGGATCATCGCTCCACCATAAAGCAGTTTCTTTTTCGGCAACTGTCAAGGTTTTGTTTTTAGCATATACTTCTAAAAATTGTGCATAATATTGAGAAGTATTATCCGCAGAATAAGCCAAGGGCGTGGGTATCGGCAGCTGACTATTGGGTGTTACAAACACCCTATTTTGACCCCAATATGGGTGCAGTGGATTAGGGCTTGCAGCTTGGCTAAACGTAGGTTTTGTCCATGACCCTGGCGAAGTTGGTAGAACATAGTCTGGATAACCATTTTTTCGATATGCTTCATGCCCCCCATCGGATTTTGACCATTCAAAAATGGCTTTTGCTACCTCTTGACCATACAAAACGGAACGGTCAATCACCTCATTCGACACATTTTTTGAATATTCTGTCAATATTGCCGCTTCCAAACTATCTACTTTTTTGCGATAGCTATCTAATATTTGACCGTATATATTTTTAATAATAAATGATTGCCCTGCATTAAGGCTCAATACCCAATTGTAATCCTTACCTGTTTCAACTTTTGGTAGCAATAAAGCACCGCCTAATTGCGGCGCAAGCGTTTGATGGCTCGTTGTGCCTTGCACTAAGCTTTCGTACATTGTCAAACCAATATAGCCAAAGCTCCTTGACCCAAAAGTAGGCGTATTACCAGGTGTAAAACGGGCTACCTGTAATGTAAGGTCTGCCCATTTTAAGGATACTTCTGGATTGTCTAATTTTTGTACAGGCTTAGGCTCAACGATTGGTGTGTCATCTTTGCAACCCATGAAAAGTAAGACAATAAATAATAGTAGGATGCGCTGTTTTTTCATGCTGATATATTTTAGCTAAAGGGCAATATTTTCGGCAATATTGGCTACCCCCTCAGTATTTTTCAATGTCAATCCACATATGTCATATCTGGAACACGGATGACGCAGATTATATTATATTAGATTTACACGGATTTGTTTATGCCTAATTGGAAAAAAAATCGTGTAAATCCGTTTTATCTGTGTCATCCGTGTTCCTAATTTGTCATATGTAGAATTGCTATATTTTTTATATAAAAAATCGTAATCCTAAAAACGTTGCGAATAGGCATAATACTAAACTCCCT
>JAYVKQ010000864.1:0-3789 GCA_043768285.1 Saprospiraceae bacterium
TATAGCTATACACCAATTACACCACGAACAGGCGTTAAAAGGCTTAGATTTTTTTCAAAATGGTAAAATTCAAGAACGGATTCAACCCATTTCACGGAAAGCCTTGAGTCCTATTGAAAATAAAGCCATTAGCAATATCAATGCGATGCTCCAACCTGCTAATACACCCCAAAAACGGGCTGTTTTAAGGCGGGTGATGGATAAAATAAAAGAAGGGGCTTTTGCAGCTAAAGGTTTGCCTAAGGAAATTAATGATTTTTTTACTAACCAAGTGCCTAAAGTTAAAAACCCAGAAACTCTTCTTGATTTACTTTTTACGACTGTTTTAGATAAGTATGATTTTTCACCAAGCTCTAATAATGCTGAAATAGAAGGAGAAAATACTCCCCTCAGTATCATCAATCCGAAAATCGTTTTAACGCTTAGTTTTAATTAAAAAACTTAAACCTCCCAAACTATGTCTGCAACTCAATTCAAAAATACGCTACAAAAACCCTACGACCGTACCCTTTTCGCTACAGATGTCCTCAACCGCATTTTCGGCAGCCGTTTTGCTTTTTATCCAATTGCCACCGCACCCGAAACGCTCACCGATACTGATAAAAAAGTCATTCAATCCGTTGTTACTTTTGGCTTAATTACGCTTGATGATGGCGCACAAGTCAATTGTTATGAAATCCTTTTGACACCCTCCGTACGCATTGAGCAAAGCCGTGTTGCTATTCAACGGTTTGTTAGAAAAATGCTTTTTACGGGCGAGGCGGCACTCATTAATTTTGTTTCACCCAATCATAAAAATACGTGGCGGCTCACTTTTATTGCCAAAAGTAGTCTTCTTACTGAGGGGGGTACGATTGATACAACCACCCACGCCAAACGCTATACCTACCTACTCGGCACGGCTGAAACCTGTAAAACGGCGGCTGAACGCCTTGAAATCCTTCAAAATGCACCCTCGCAAGATATAAAAGCCCTCACCGATACCTTTTCTGTTGAAAAATTGGGCAAAGCATTTTTTGATGAATACAATGTGCATTATAAAAAATTTGTAGCGTATTTAACAAATGCCAATTTCAAACAAACTATTTTCAATAATGATGAAAAACTTATTCGGGATTTTTCTAAAAAACTCTTAGGTCGCCTTGTTTTTCTTTATTTTGTTCAAAAAAAAGGCTGGCTTGGGGCTTCTGATACCCAATACAAAGACGGTAATTTGCAATTTATCAAAACCCTGTTTTTGCAAGCGGGGGGCGGTGAAGGGTTTTATTACAATTGGCTTTCTGTCCTCTTTTTTGATACGCTCAATGCCAAACGCTCTGCCGATAATTTCACGATGCCCGATGGCACAAGTGTCAAAATTTCTTACCTCAATGGTGGACTTTTTGATAAAGAAAAAATAGACAATGCCGTTCTTACTTTCAATCCTGCCCTTTTTCACAATGCCCTCAATCCCGATGACCCTAAAACACGGGGCTTTTTGGATTTTCTCGATGCCTTCAATTTTACCGTGTTTGAAGACAGCCCCGATGAGCAAACCGTTGCCGTTGACCCCGAAATGTTGGGGCATATTTTTGAAAACCTACTAGAAGACAATAAAGACAAAGGGGCGTTTTACACCCCTAAAGAAATTGTCCATTATATGTGTCAAGAGTCGCTTATCGAATACCTAACCACGCATTTGAGTAAAGAATTTACTGTTTATGTCCCCTTTGGGCAAGCGCAAGTGGAGCTTTTTGGCAACGATACCCAACAAGGGCAACTCAAAATGATTGAAGAAATTGGCGATAAAGCACTCAACAGAGACGATGTAGCGCAGATAGTGAAACAAAAAGACATTGCTCAATTAACCTCAAAACAACTCAACCGCATCGGTCAATTGCTCGATACGGTCAAAATTTGTGACCCCGCTATTGGTTCGGGTGCATTCCCGATGGGCTTGTTGCATGAAATTTTTGCTATAAAAGAAGTGATTGCTTATGAAACGGGTGCAACGTGGCAACCCGCCAAAGTCAAGCAAAACATCATTCAAAACTCTATTTATGGCGTGGATATTGAGCAGGGCGCAGTGGATATTGCCCGACTTCGCTTCTGGCTTTCTCTTGTCGTTGATGAAGATACGCCGCAGCCTTTGCCCAATTTGGATTATAAAATCGTCGTCGGCAATTCCCTTGTTTCCAAATTTGAAGAAGAGATTATTGATATTGATTGGAACATTAAAGAAGGCACTCAAGGCAATCTTTTTGGCAGCGACAATGATGAAAACCGCAAAACCTTATTACAAAATATTTCTAAAAAACAACGGGGCTATTTCAATGCTGAAAGCAATGATAAAAAACGCTTTGCCCTCGATATTCGCAACCTTAAAATTGATTTGCTTATCAATCAATTGGAGTTGATGATTAAAACGCAAGGCGTAGATAAAATTGTAGAAGGTGGTAAAAAAGCTAAAATACAAGCTGAAAAATTTCTCCATACTGAGGGGTGGCGTAAAAACATTCAAAAACTCAATGACTTAAAAAAACACACCGATAAACCTTTACAGCATTTCGATTGGAAACTCGACTTCCCCGAAATCCTTAATCCCTTCTTTGGTAATGATAATTTGGGCTTTGATATTGTGATTGGTAATCCGCCGTATGTACAGTTGCAGAAACTACTTAATTCAGAGAAAATATATGGTAATGCGGGTTTTGAAACCTATTCAAAATCGAGCGATATTTATTGCCTTTTCTACGAAAAAGGTGTGATTTTACTTCGGAGATGTGGTATTTTAGCTTATATCACGTCTAATTCATGGTTGCAAACCAAATATGGGGCTTCGCTTCGTAAGTTTTTACGTGAAAAAACAGACCCCTCAGTATTACTAAATTTTGAAGACACGCAACTGTTCACAACGGCAACCGTCGAAGCAAATATTTTACTCGCAAAGCGACAACCTTTTACGGGTAAATTACAAGCGGTGGCGATGCAAAGTGACCTTTTGAAAACGTCCATTTCAGAATATGCGGAACGTAAAAAAATGATACTCAATAGCCTTGATGATAATGGTTGGAATGTAGCAAATGCAACAACTTATCAGATTAAAACTGCAATAGAAGAGGGTTCGATAATGTTAAAAGATTTTGGAAATGAATTTTATAGAGGTATTACATCAGGTTTAAATGAAGCATTTTTTATAGACCTTCCTACCAAATTTGAAATAGTCAGAGAAAGTTCTAAAAGTGAGCAAATTATTTATAAAGCATTAAGAGGCAGAAATATTGGAAAATACTCAATCCACTACGATAATTTATGGCTCATCAATACTTTCAATGGCTATTTAATTCCCAATAAAGAAATTATTGAGGAAAATGGAGAGAAATATTTTAAAATTGATGGGGTACAGATTAAAATTTGGAGAGAAGAAGCGCGCGGTCTAACAAGAAAACGAGTTAATCGAGTTATTTCCGAAATTGATTATCCATCTATTTACAATCATTTACTCAAAAATCATTATGCACTTGAAAAGCGTGATGATAAAGGCGAACATTGGACTAATTTGAGAAATTGCTCTTACGAGCATTATTTTTCAAAAGAGAAAATTGTATGGGGGAGAATTTCGGATAAACCCAATTTCGCTTTGGATACTGAAGGGTATCATTTATTCGATACTCTATTTTTTATGATTGGTAAAAATTTAAAATATTTAATATCAATTTTAAATTCTAAATTGGGTGAATGGTATTTCAATCAGATTTCAACCTCTACAGGTATGGGTACAAATCAATGGTTAAAATATAAAGTGGAGCA
>JAYVKQ010000865.1:0-2802 GCA_043768285.1 Saprospiraceae bacterium
TATAGCTATCGCCCGAGACGGTTGTGATTTTATAATTAAAATCCAGTTCTCCCGTTTGCTTGCGGGCAGTGCCTTCGATGCCGTAGTGTTGCAGGCACACGGCTACTGCTTCTTGTTCTGATATGTTTAATGTTTGATAATTGATAGATTGCATAAAAAGAAATTTGCAGGAGACCTCCTTAGTATTTTCAATAATTTTTACGCAAATAACGGGTTTAACTTAGATATTTTGATATTGTCAATCCAACTATTCGCAAAAACGTATATATTGTGTCCTAAAAGACTATTTAAACATGAGAAACTACAGTGAGATAATGATTTATCTATTTCAAACTATATACCTCTATGAAAAATACACTCTCAGTTCTACTTCTTTTTCTAACATTCATGAGCAATAGCCAAATAAGTTTTGACCAAAAGCCAACCATTGCGGCTGCTCAAAATCTATTATCAAGCCTCACAACGGAGCAAAAAAACAAAGCGCATTTGAGCTTTGATGACACCAGCCGCACCAAATGGTCTAATTTCCCGATGGAACAAGTGACGCGGCAAGGGCTTTGGCTCAATGATATGACCGATGCGCAGAAAATGCACATTCATACACTGTTGCGCACGGTTTTGAGTACCGAAGGCTACCAAAAAGCCTTATTTATCATACAATATGATGAAGATATTAAACAACGCCTGACGGCGGCGAAAAGCCCGATTGCCAACCGCTATGGTCAAGAGAAATATTGGATTACGGTATTCGGTGAGCCAGATATGAATAAAGTGTGGGCATGGAAATTTGAAGGGCATCATATTTCACTCAATTTTACCCACTCGCCCAAAGGTGTGACGTGTACGCCCATGTTCGTGGGCATCAATCCCGCTTTGACGACAGCGGGGGCATTTGCAGGACGCTATATCATGCAGCAAGAAAATGAGTTGGGCAAACAGTTATTCGCATCACTCAATGCCGATATGAAGAAAAAAGCCATATTAGGCACGCACCCTACCAATGCCGACCCAATGGCACAAACGGGCAAAGAAGATTTTTTAAAAGAAAAAGCGGGGATTGCGGTCAAAGATATGACTAAAGCGCAGCAAGATATGGTGACAGACATCATCAAGGCGTGGGTAGAAAATATCAATCCGATATTAGCGCAAGAAAAACTGATACCTATTTTAAAAAATAAGGATATGCTTAGATTTGCTTGGTATGGTACGGATGATGTCTCTAAATTGCACTATTATAGGCTGTATTCTCCATCGTTTATCATAGAATTGACGAATAGAGATGGCGGTATTCAACATTTGCACAGTCTGTGGCGAAGTTTAGACGAAGATTTTACGGCTAAAAAGTAACACCGAGTGTGCAACTGAACGCTGTTTCATTGTGAGAGGTATAACCAACGGAACAGCTTTCTGTTGCACTTTTAGGCATAAAATAGCGACCCCCTCAGTATTTTCTACTATATTTAGGACTATTTACCAAACGCTTATTGCTCTACAAATGAAAAACTATGCTTTCACCCTCTCAATCGTTGTGGCAGTCATTTTATCCATGACTTTCCCGCAATACTTTACCGAAATCAACGGTTTCAAGTTGTCGAAACTGATAACGCCCTTGCTCCAAATCATCATGTTTGGCATGGGGACAACTATGACAATAGCCGATTTTACCAATGTGGCAAAGATGCCCAAAGCGGTTGCCGTCGGTCTGATATGCCAATTTACCATCATGCCCAGTATTGGTTTTACCTTAGCCAATCTGTTTAGTTTTCCGCCAGAAATTGCGGCGGGTATCATCTTAATTGGGTGTTCGCCGAGTGGATTAGCATCCAATGTGATGTCCTATATTGCCAAAGCGAATGTGGCATTATCCATCACAATTACGAGTTTGGCGACCCTGTTAGCCCCCATTTTAACGCCCCTTTTGATGAAACTATTGGCGGGTCAATTCATCGAAGTGAGTGTTGATAAAATGATGGGCGATATTTTCAATATGATAATCATACCCGTAGTGGCAGGTGTTATTATCAATTGGCTCATTCGTAAATTTTCACAAAAATCGGTAGATATGATGAACCGCATTTTACCCATTATATCAATGATGGGTATTGCCTTTATTATTGTCATCATTACGGCTGCGGGGCGCAATGCGCTTCTTTCAATTGGTATTACCTTAATATTTGCCGTATTGATACACAATATATTAGGCTATATCTTGGGCTATTGGGGTGGCAGATTGTTTGGTTTAAATGAGCAAAGTTGCCGAACAGTAGCCATTGAAGTCGGTTTGCAAAATGCAGGATTAGCCTCTGCGTTGGCTTTGCAAATGGGCAAAGTAGCTACCGTTGGTTTAGCTGCCGCCTTGTTTGGACCGATAATGAACACATCGGGGTCGCTTTTGGCTACTTGGTGGAGTAAAAAATTACCGAAGGATTGAAAAAAATACGCATTATGAACGAAATTTTTATCTACGGTGGGATGGTTTTTATTTTAGCCATAGTCCCTATTATTGCCTTATTTATAACCAGAAATAACCCCTTCTGGCAAACGACTATTATCAAATCCATACGTTTTTTCTTAGGATTTGTGCTATTCGGGGCGGGTTTGGTGCGTTATACGGGTGCTGCATTGGGATTAATCGGTCCACAATGGCTGATTACTGAATTATCCAAACATGGCTTGGGTTTTTATGCCCATTTTATCAGTTTTTCAGAAATAAGCATTGGTTATTTACTGATGACTAACCGCTTTGGGACATTGGGGGCGGTGATGAGTATCCCTATGTTTGCCAATATTTTAGCCGTTGTA
>JAYVKQ010000866.1:0-3488 GCA_043768285.1 Saprospiraceae bacterium
GCATATACAACGGTCAAAGCGTCTTTATCTTCTGTATCTTTTCCGTTATGTATCATTTCGGTAATTATCCACATGATACTCAAACCAAAAAGTATTGCCATAAAAGGCGGCAAATGTGTAATGGTTTTGAATATCGGAACGAAAATCAAAATGCCTACGCCAAGTGAAAATACAAAATTTCTTTCAAAGATTGTTGAGTTTGATACTATCTTTTCGTCTATTGGCGGTGTATCAAAATTGCCTTTCAATCGAGGTGAAATCAATAAAAGCGGAACAAGTAAACAGAAAATACTTGGAATAAATAACTGTAAAATTATATTTAGTGCGGTCACTTGTCCACCTATCCAAAGCATGGTTGTCGTCACATCACCCAATGGCGACCATGCCCCACCTGCGTTTGCTGCAATAACTGTGATACCTACAAAAAATAATCTTTTTTCTCGGTCTGCTATTATTTTTCGGAGCATTGAAACGATTACAATTGTCGTCGTCAAATTGTCTAAAATAGAAGATAAGAAAAAGGTAATAATACCAATTATCCAAAGCAATTTTACCGTGTTTTTGGTTTTTATTCTATCCGTTATTATTTGAAATCCGTCATGTGCATCAATCAACTCCACGATTGTCATAGCACCCAAAAGGAAGAACAAAATACCCGATATTTCGCCCAATTGTTCCATAAGTTGATGAGCAACAAGATGTTTATCTGGTTGGTTCATTATGTAAATTGTCCAACACAAAACACCTGTAAATAAAGCACTTGCGGCTTTATTTACTTTAATTGAATGTTCTAAGGTAATGGCAAAATAACCTATTATAAATGTTAGTATAATTGCAGTTGTCATTGATTTTTTATTTTTTTAAAGCACGCAATATATGAGAAAAGCACCCATTAAAAATGAAAATGGTGAAATGAATTGGAAGTACAAAGGCTTTAAAATATCAGCACTTTTTAATGAGAATTTATGATGAAGTTGTCTCGGTACAAAATAAAGAACGAATGAAGTAACAAGCATAATCCAACCAAAAATCTTAAATATTTCGGGATATTTAGCAAAATCCGAATACAAAATAAAGGCTGCTGCGGGTATCATTCGTATTGTGATTTCAGCATAATTTATAAAATTGGTGCTACCTGCTTTTCTTAAAATCTGATTGGCTTTTTTCGGTGCAAAAAGCATAATCAAACCAATAATTATAAAAAATATTCCAAATAATATTATTATCCATTTAGAAACTATTGTTATCATTTTGTATCATTTTTATTTAAGTTAATCAATAGCGACCTTATAAGTTGGGTCTTCCATAATATTAACATCTATAACTTTATCTGCATTTTTCAATAATTCCCGACAATCGGCACTTAAATGCCGTAAATGCACTTTTTTGTTCACTTTTGCATAACGTTCTGTCAATTTATTGACCGCATCAATAGCACTCATATCGGCTATTTTACTTTCTTTAAAATCAATAATGACTTCATCGGGGTCATTCAAAACATCAAATTTTTCGGCAAAAACAGTTGTAGAACCAAAGAAAAGCGGACCATATATTTCATAATGTTTTACCCCTTTTTCATCAATATATTTTCTTGCACGAATACGTTTAGCACTTTCCCAAGCAAAAACTAAGGCAGAAATAACAACGCCAATCAAAACAGCCAAAGCCAAATTACGCATCAAAACGGTGACTAAAGTAACTGTAATACCTATAAAAATGTCTTGTTTTGGCATTTTATTAATCATGCGTAAAGTTGCCCATTTAAACGTTCCAAAGGCAACCATGACCATGACACCCGTTAAGGCTGCCATTGGTATTTTACTGATAAAATCAGAACCAAACATAACAAAAATCAACAATAGAACGGCTGCTAAAATACCCGATAATCTCGCTCTTGCGCCACTTGTGATATTGATTAAACTCTGCCCTAACATACCCGCACCGCCCATTGCCGATATAAAACCTGCTGTGATATTGCCAATACCTTGTGCAACGGCTTCTTTATTGCTGCTACCTTTTGTTTGCGTGATTTCATCAATAATATTGAGTGAAAGTAAACTTTGTATCAAACCAACCCCTGCAAAAATAAAGGCATAAGGCGCAATAATTTGTAAAGTTTCAAAACTAAATGGCACATTTGGGATATGTAATTGAGGAAATCCGCCAGCAATATTGCCCACCGTTTTGGTATCAATTGCCAAAGCCAAAACGACCCCAAAAACTGCCAAAATAGCGGCTAACGAGGACGGTATTATTTTGGTAAGTTTGGGCAATAATACAATAATTGCTATTGTGAGTAATACCAAACCAAGATAGATATAAAAAGGTGTTCCTGTCAGCCAATCGCCGTTTGCATCTTTAAATTGATTGACTTGCGACATAAAAATCAAGATGCCAATACCATTCATAAAACCTAAAATAGCGGGTTGTGGCACGAGCCGCATAAATTTTCCTAATTTCAAAAAACCTGCAATAAACTGAATAATACCCGCTAAAATGACCGTTGCAAATACATAATCAACCCCATGCAATTTTACCAACGGCGCAATTACGACCGCAACTGCCGCTGTTGCACCCGAAATCATCGCAGGGCGACCACCTAATACAGATGACACTAAACACAATATAAACGCAGCATATAAACCATTCAAAGGGGATAATCCTGCAATAAGTGCAAAAGAAACGGCTTCAGGCACTAAAGCCAAAGCAACCGTCAAGCCCGACAAAACCTCTGTTTTGTAATCTACTTGTTGTTTGAAGTCGAATAAATTGAAATTCATAAAATATATTTAAAATGACGCAAAGATAAAAAAAAGCCTAAGTCTATTAGGCTTTTCTTATTTTTTTAGTCAAAATCGTGTTTAGTTTTTTTTTTACCCCCCCTCAGTATTTTACGTTTTTTTTTGAATATACTGGATGCTACCTGCTTTCTTAAAATCTGATTAAACCATGTTTACCCAATTTATAGATTAGTTTTCTTGTTTTTTTATTTTTCCCTTTCGTTTAATCGAAGAACGGATGCTTTTTTTTTGATTGCAGGGAACGTTTGCACTGCCGACGTACACCCGCGTTGGGCTTTTGAGGCGTTGGCTTTTGCGGGTGTATGTGCGGCAGTGCGGTGTTCTGCACAGTGTTTTTTTATTTTTTTTATTTTTTTATTTTTTCGTAGTCGTATAAACTGCTTTTTTTATTTTTTGTAGTCGTGATACATGTCAAAATGATTGCCTGTTACCCCCTCTTTTTTGCTTAAAAATATCTCGTTATAGTGAGGTATCTAAAAAAAAATGCTTTGCCCACTTTAAAAAATGCTTGCCTAAACAAATTTATTTAGGCAAACCACTTTCAAATGAGGATAGTTTATTCATAATCCCCAATCATCAGGTGACAGCCCAAATTGACTTAAAGCCACTCTCGCTAAACCTTTACCGATTTGAGTGATAATTCCTTCACTATTCTCAGTTAATATTTTTTTAATTTTATTTTGTGCG
>JAYVKQ010000867.1:0-4949 GCA_043768285.1 Saprospiraceae bacterium
CTCTGTGAAACTCTGTGTCTTCTCTCCTTAATCTCTGTGTAACCTTCTCTAACTCAATTAATATGAAAAAAGTAATCATCATGCGTGGTTTACCCGGTAGTGGCAAATCCACCTACGCGAAGCAATTGGTCGCCGAAGCACCGAACACCTATAAGCGCATCAACCGAGACGATTTACGCGCCATGTTCGACAACAGCCATTGGAGTAAAGGGAATGAAAAATTTGTCAAACAAGTGCGCGATGTATTGATAATCAAGGCTTTAGAGGAAGGCAAACACGTAATAGTGGACGATACGAACCTATCCTCTACCAACGAAACCCGTATTCGCCAACTCGTTCATGAGTTTAACAAACAGCACAATGACACTGTGCAAGTGGAACTAAAAGAGATAGAAGCGAGTTTGGAGGAGTGTATCAAGCGGGATGCAATGCGCTCAAACCCCGTTGGTGCGAAGCGTATCCGCGAGATGCACCGTCAATTTTATGCGGATAAAAATTTGGTCGTGCAAGATGAAAATTTACCCAAAGCCATTATCTGCGATTTGGACGGTACGTTGGCGTTGATGAACGGGCGTAATCCCTTCGATGCAGCTAAATGTGAGGAAGATATATTAAACAAACCCGTAGCAAATGTGTTAAAAACGTTTCAACAATTGGGGCATAAAATTCTTTTACTCTCTGGGCGTAAAGACGAACATAAAACGCAGACAATCAATTGGTTAGCGCAACACAATATCCAATATGATATGCTCGAACTCCGCAAAACGGAAGACAATCGTATGGATGCCATCGTCAAACGCGAGATATTCGACACGCATATTGCGGGCAAATTTTATATTGAATTTGTCTTAGATGACCGCAACCAAGTAGTGGATTTGTGGCGCAATCAATTGGGTTTAACGTGTTTTCAGGTGAATTATGGAGATTTTTAAAGCAATATTTTATGAAAAATATAGATGGTTTAATATTCAAAGCCATAGTAGGCAGCCAATCCTACGGCACATCTACGCCCACTTCCGATGTAGATTATAAAGGCGTATATAGGCAAAACACTGATGCCCTTATCTCGTTTGGCTACAAAGAGCAAATAGACGTAACCAAAGATGAGGTCTATTACGAAGTGCGTCGCTTTTTGCAATTGTTGCAGTCGGCGAACCCAACTGTATTGGAATTGCTATACAGCCCCGCGGATTGTGTGATTGAAAAAAAGCCCGTTTTTGATTTGATAATACAGCACCGCGATACCTTTCTAACAAAAAAATGCCAACACTCGTTTGGTGGTTTTGCGATAGCGCAAATCAAAAAAGCTAAGGGTTTGGATAAAAAAATGAATTGGGAAAAAGCCAAAGTGACCCGCAAATCGCCCATAGAATTTGTGTATGCCTATGAAAATGGTATGACAAAACCCATCGAAAAATGGCTACAAGAGCGCAATTTGACCCAAGAACGTTGTGGTTTGGTGGCTCTCGACCATTTTATCAACTGTTTTGCCTTATATTATGATGAAAATATGGAGGTACGACATCCCGATACAATCGGGACTGAGGGGGTAGCTCCTTTGGGCTTTAGAGGCTTGGCTTGGGAAGATAGTAACGATTTGCGCCTAAGCCCCGTCCCAAAAGGCATGACCCCTTTAACGATTATTCATTTCAATAAAGATGGCTATTCGATGCACTGCCGCCATTACAGGGAATATACCGAATGGCTCGACAACCGCAATACCCAACGCTATGTGGACATTGAAGGACATAATCAGCAAATTGACGGCAAAAACATACTCCATTGCCGCCGCTTATTGGATATGGCGATGGAAATTGCCACCGAAGGCACGCTAAATGTTCGCCGCCCCAATGCTGATTATCTTTTGAAAATAAGGCGTGGTGAAGTACCTTTGGAAGCTATTATTGAACAAGCGGAGATTGATATTGAGCATCTAAAAACCTTATATGCGCAATCTTCTTTGCCTAATGATGTGGATATGGGGTTTGTGAATGAGTTATTGTTGGAAATTAGACATCATAGTTAATATGCTGAAATACTGAGGGGGGTAATAATGACACTCCAATAATTTACAAAAAAATAAATTCGTTTAATTGAAGAAATGCTTTTAAATTTGTCAAAAATTAAGAACAATGACACAGTTAACACTCAATATACAACAAGATATTGATTTATCTATTTTGTTACCTTTACTTAATCGGTTACAGATTTCATATGTCCGAAATGAGGTAGAGACAAAAGCACCCGCTATGCCTATTGATGTAAAAGCCTTCTTAATGCAAGGCTTGCCCGAAAAAGAAAACTTTACTGAATGGGTTGATGAGTGGGAACGCTTTTCAGGTATTAAATCAGCATCTTAGGTATATCAAACATCATTCAAAAAGCCTTGCAAATCTGTTGATTGTAAGGCTTTTTTATTTTTGTAGATTTTGATAATAATGAGCGTTTAAATACGAAAATCATAAATATGTGTAAGGCTTTTTTGTTTTTAATGTTTTATATTAAATTATTTTAAATAAATAGATTGGTTGCTTAAAGTGCGATTTATTTATTTTAAAATATTGATAATCAGTTATTTGTGAGTTATTTTAAAATTCAAAAATAGATTTTTTGTTATTTTAAACACATTTTGTGTTTAAAATACGAATTTAGCTCTTGATACTTTATGTTGTTTTTATATATCTTTGCATCAACAAAATTAAAAGAAATGGATAAAGACAAAGAAATATTATCGAAAAGGTTTATACAGGCAGTAGATACCTTAATTGATAAAGGAAAATTCAAAAATAGTGCACAATGCGCAATAGCGCTAAATTTATCTTCCTCACAACTATCAGAGATTAGATATGGTAAAAAAAGCGTACAACCTGATGTCTTGAATAGAATAATGGAGTTAGGCTTCACTGCAAATTATTTGTATGGTAAAGAAGATGAAGAAGGGATACCATTAAATATAAATTTTGTACCAATGGATATTCACGCTGGTAATTCTAAAGCTAATTTAGATGAGATGGTAAAAGATAATCAGCTTGAAAAATTTAGATTTCCTTCATTTATGAAACTGGAAGGAGAGCTATTTGCATTTAATGTTAAGGGAAATTCTATGGAAAATACAATTTTAGATGGCGATTTAGTAATTTGTAGAAAAATAGATAGCCCCTTTGATATAGTAGATGGTAAGGTTTATGTGCTACTTTTTAAAAGTGAATATGTTGTTAAGAGATTGTATAAGAAAATATTCGATAAAAGAATTGTTGGTATTGACTTGATTTCTGATAATGAAGATTACCCTAAAAGATGCATTGAAGAAAGGTTTTTTGAAGGTCTTAGAGGAAATCTATTCAAAGTTTTAAAAAGAATGTCAACTGAAAATATTATTTAATAATTTTAAAAAAATAAAGAATGAAAATCATTTTTAATTACAAAATTGGCTATGTTTTACTCGAAAACCCAACTAAAGAAGAGGTTAAACGCATAGGTTATTATTTATCAACAGCTTTCATGCTATGGTGGTTATTAGAAGTAGCAAGGTTATATCAGTTTTAATATTGAATATCATTAAATGAATTTTAGTAAGATGTTAATCTGAAATAATGAACAAGTTAAAAGCCATTCTATCACATAGAACGGCTTTTTTGATGCAAAATACTGAGGGGGGTACTCTACCTATATATCTGATAATCAATTATTTAAGAAATGAATATTTGTAAATAGCCTACCTTATATCGCTCTTTTGATATATTTTTGCCTCAACAAAATTATTTGGTAATCATATCAAAAACGAGAAAGCAATGGAACAAATACTATCAGATATTCGCTACATCATTGAGGACGCTCGTCACAGGGTGGCTCGGTCAATTAACCATGAGAGGACATTGGCTTATTGGCAAATCGGTAAACGCATTATAGAAGAAGAACAAAACGGCAAACAAAGAGCCGATTATGGAAAATATCTTCTGAAAAAACTGTCTGAGGCTTTGGTAACAGAGTACGGTGATGGTTTTTCACGTCGTCAATTAGAGCTTATGCGCCAGTTTTATATGGTTTTTCCAATTGCGAATACATTGTATTCGCAATTGACATGGTCTCATTACAAACTGATAATTAGGCTAAACGATGGTGATAAACGAGATTTTTTTATTGCAGAAGCTGTCAAAAATGCTTGTAATGTGCGCCAAATGGAGCGACAAATCCATAGCCTTTTGTATGAACGCTTACTCATAAATCAAGAAAAAGACAATGTTTTAGCCATTGCTAAAGGGGAACAACAACCTTTTGACCCAAGCCAAATTATAAAAGACCCAACCGTTTTAGAGTTTTTGGGCTTGAAACCCGAAGCCAGTTATTACGAAAACGATATAGAAGATGCCATTATCACGCATTTACAAGATTTTCTATTAGAATTGGGCAATGGGTTTTCCTTTGTGGCACGCCAAAAGCGAATAGTCTTAGAGGGTGATGAATTTAAGATTGATTTGGTGTTTTATAATCGTTTATTACAATGTTTTGTCCTATTTGACATCAAAGTTGATAAAATTACGCATCAAGATTTGGGGCAATTGCAGATGTATGTCAATTACTATGACCGTGATATAAAAACGGAATTTGAAAACCCTACCATTGGCGTTCTACTTTGTGCTGATAAAAACGATGCGGTTGTCAAATATTCGCTGCCACTTAATAATCAACAGATTTTTGCCTCAAAATATCAACTACATTTGCCAACAGAAGCACAACTATTGGCAGAAGTTCAAAAAGAGATTGCACGGTTCAATCAAAGACATACTACATAATTGCAGCTGTTTTTGATGTAAAATACTGAGGGGTACACTACCGCACCCTAAACACAGGATACCGCATATGATTAGGCTCTGCATAAGGCGAATTTTGATACATAAACTGCAACGGATATTGTCGGATCTGTCAAAATCATTTCCTTATATTTTATG
>JAYVKQ010000868.1:0-7888 GCA_043768285.1 Saprospiraceae bacterium
AACTGACCCAAAACCGACCCCCCTCAGTATTTCGGCATCTTTTTCGTTGGCTGCGAACACTTCAGAAGCACTAAACTCTGGTTTCAAAGCCTCGTTCCAAGCATATGCCCCTTTTTTATTCGAGAGCATTTGCACTTGTTGGCGACCAATGCCGCCGCCCTGTCCTTGTGGTGGCATCTCAGGCATACCATAATTACCAAAAGGCTCAATAAACGAAGGATAAATAGTTTTGCCACGCATATCAATGACGACAGCATCGTTGGGAATTGCTATCCCACTACCAATAGCCTCTACGCGCCCTTTGCGGACGAGCAAAGTGGCATTATCTAATTTTTCATTCCACGCCTTATATATAGTAGCGTTGGTGAGGGCATATAAACCATCACGCTCGTCATAGACCCCATTTTGAGGGAACGTCTTTTGAGCGATACCGTTTACAATGGAGCATAGCAATAGAAAAAATAAGGCAAAAGAAGACGTAAGCGTTTTCTTCATAATTGATGATTTGATTATTTGATAAGGATTGATTAAAACTTTAGCACAAGTATAGAAAATAAAGTTAGATAACTTATAGAAATAGCTATTTCTTTTAATAGGTAAATTCGACAATATCCCTTTGTCGAAGCCTGTTTTAGACCACAAAGTGTAGAATTTATATTTTCATTAAATAAATTAGAAAAATAAATTTTCATTCATAAATAATTGAATATCAATATTTTAATGTTTAATAATGAAAAAAAATCAAAAAAAATTTTGTTAATGAATACTAAAATAGAGAGGGGGGCGTTTTTTAGATGTATTTTAATTGAAAGGGAGGCAATAAAAATTTGATAAATTGAAAGATATAGGGGCTTAAAAAAACACTTTTCCTTGTATATATTTCAAGAAAAAAATTTACTTGCATTGATATGGAAAAATTGAGATACAGCATCTTATTATCAGAAAACGACACTAAGAAGTGTGACACAATTAAAATCAAAAAGTCTAAATCATTGACTTTCGTATTCACCACCTAAATTCTGCTACTATCGCGTAAAAATTTTTACAAATTCTGTAATACTCCTAATCTTTGGCTTAAATTTGCGCCGCAACGCTACGAACGACGGTGCCAACAGACGAGTCTTACTCGAATTACATTTAGTTAAAAATCTTATTCGAAAACCATTTTTTTAAAAACTACGAAATCATGAATACGAATTCATCGAACGGTTCTGACAATAGAGCCAAAAAAATCCAACCGTGGTTAATCGCCGCCATATTAGGTCTTGCGGGTACAAACGTTGCAACGCTTATCAATTGGAATAGCAAAAAAGACGCTGTTACCACTCTAACAACTGAAGGCATAAAGAAAGATGACCTCAATGCACAATTGGATCAGCAATTCAAGGATGCAACGGCTCAGTTGGAGGAAATGAAAGGCAAAAACACTGAGTTAAACGCCTTGATAGACAAGCAAAAAGCGGATTTAGCTACTCAAAAAACTAAAATTGCTGGTTTGATTAATGTATCTAAAGACCTCAACGCTGCCCGTGCTGAAATGGCTCGTATGAAAGCAAGTGTTGATGGCTATTTGCAACAAATCGCAGCCTTAGAGCAAGATAAGAAAAACTTATCTGAAAACGTTGCTACCTTGACAACTGAGAAAACAAAGTTGCAGGAAGACGTAACGAAGGTAACGACTGAAAAGGAACAAGTATTGACAGCAAAACAAGCTGTTGAAGCTGAAAAAGCGAAAGTTGAAGAAGAACGCGCTGTTTTGGCTAAGAAAACTGAAATCGGTTCAGTAGTACACGTTGCGAATATGCAAACTAAAGGTATGAAGGTAAAAGAAAGCGGTAAAACTAAAGAGCGCACACACGCTAAAAACATTGACCGTTTGCAGTTTTGCTTCGACCTTGTTGAGAACAAAGTAACAGGCTCAGGTAACGAAACGTTCTATTTCCGTATCATTGACCCAACAGGTGTGGCTATTGCTACTACTTCTGGCGGTGGTGGTGTTATCAAATTGAGCGATGGTAAAGAAGTTCAATATAGCACAACAACAACACTTGACTTCAAAAACGAAAGCCAATCAGGTGTTTGTACCAACTGGGATACTAAAGGTAATGCTAATTTGACAAAAGGCAAATATGTTATCGAAGTATATAACAAAGGTTACTCTGCTGGTAAAGGAGAGTTTATGCTAAAATAAAATAATTTTCAGACTTGTTATAGGGAAAAATGGCGGGCGAAGCGGTATAGCTTTGTCCGCTATTTTTTTTATTTTTTCTTGTCCTTAACCTTATCTTAATATTCCCGTTTGAACTCTTAACCTTAAAATTATGTTATCTTTGTGAGGTTTTTATACCCAAGACCAATATTATCAAATATTATTAAATTTTTACATGAAAAAAAACAAGAAAAAAGAAGATAAATTAACCGTAAGAGACCTTCAATCCGCGATTTTAAAACTCTTCAAATCAAATCCCAAGAAAAAATTTTCGGCTCGCCACATCATTGATAAACTACGTATCGGTAATAATAGAGACTCTGTGCAATATGCCTTGGATACCCTCGAAGCCAATGGTAAACTGACGACTGTGCAAAAAGGTATTGTGACAAATAAATCAATTGTCGCGGAAATCAATACGTCACCAGTAGAAACGATTAATGCCAAACCGCCTTTTCAAAGTCCACAACGCGACAATCGCAATGACCGTAATAATCGCAACGCCAAATTTGATACCCCCTCAGTATTCCGAGGTGTAAAACAGCCTCAAAATGGCACTTACGAAGGGATAGTGGACGTAACGCGCAATGGAGCTGCCTACGTAGCGTGCGAAGGTCTGGAAAATGACGTATATGTGCCTTCTAAATTATTGAATGGTGCTTTGCACGGCGATACAGTGCGCATTGGGGCTTATTTTTCCAACCGCCGCCGACCTGATGGTGAGGTATTGCAAGTATTGAAACGCGCAACGGATAGCTTTATCGGTATTTATCAACTACACCGCAACTATGGTTTGGTGATACCTGATAGAAATGGTATGCCTGATATAGTTGTCGAGTTAGATGATATTAAAAATGCCAAAGAAGGCGATAAAGTCGTAGTGCGCGTCACCAAATGGTTGAGCCGAGCCAATAAACGTTTGATAGGCGTTATCACTACCGTTTTAGGAACGCCAGGCACGAGCAATATCGAAATGCAATCCATTTTGATAACCAATGGTTTTAATATTGAGTTTCCAGAAGACGTTTTGGCTGAAACAGCTAAAATAAAAGACGATATTGCCAACGAAGTAGGTAATCGCCGCGATTTTAGAGATGTAACAACTTTTACAATTGACCCGCACGATGCAAAAGACTTCGATGATGCTTTATCATTTAAAGTTTTAGACAATGGTAATATCGAAGTCGGTGTGCATATTGCAGACGTAACGCATTACATATCACCGAATACCGCCTTAGATAAAGAGGCTTATTTGCGCTCAACTTCTGTCTATTTGGTAGATAGGGTTTGCCCAATGTTGCCCGAGAAATTATCGAATGAACTTTGTTCTTTGCGTCCGAATGAGGATAAATTGACATTTTCGGCAGTATTTGAATTTGACGACAAGCATAAAATTGTCAATCGTTGGTTTGGTAAGACCATCATCCACTCTGACCGCCGCTATGCTTATGAAGAAGCACAAACGGTATTGGAAACAGGCGAAGGTGATTATGCCGCAGAATTGTTGAAATTTAACGAAATTGCCTATGCTTTGCGCAAAAAACGCTTCAAAGATGGTTCTATCAATTTTGAAACGGATGAGGTAAAATTCAAATTAGATGAAAATGGTGTGCCGATTGAGGTCTATGTCAAGCAACGTAAAGATGCCCATTTGTTGATTGAAGATTTCATGTTGCTTGCCAATAGAGAAGTGGCAGCTTTTATGGCAAAGA
This sequence comes from Saprospiraceae bacterium, assembly GCA_043768285.1. GTDB lineage: Bacteria > Bacteroidota > Bacteroidia > Chitinophagales > Saprospiraceae > JAAFJT01. The sequence goes on from JAYVKQ010000868.1 coordinate 3,922, forward strand.
AAGACCCTTCTGGCGAAGTGCCTTATATATATCGTGTCCACGATTTGCCCAATATGGATAAATTGGAAAACTTTAGCGTTTTTGCCAGAGAAATGGGCGTTAAAATGCTTTTAGATACGCCGCAAAATATTGCCAAATCGCTTAATGAATTGGTGAAAAAAGCGGAGAAAGATGAGAATTTAAAACTCTTGATGCCCATAGCTATTCGCACGATGGCGAAGGCAGAATATGCTACCAATAATATCGGTCACTATGGTTTGGCGTTTGAATATTACAGCCATTTTACCTCGCCTATTCGCCGCTACTCAGACGTATTGGCACACCGCGTTTTGTTCGATAATTTGAAAAAAACGAAGCGATATGATAAAGAAACCCTTGATTTGCAATGTAAATACATATCAAAACAGGAACGCAAAGCCGCTGATGCCGAGCGTGAAAGTGTGAAGTACAAGCAAGTCGAGTTTATGAAAAACCATATCGGCGAGGAGTTTGACGGCGTGGTATCGGGTATGATCGAACGCGGTATTTTTATCGAAATAAAGGGCATACAAGCCGAAGGCTTAATATCATTCGAGCGTTTCCCCGAATCTTTTCAATTGGATCCTTCGCGCTTACGAGCGCGTGGTATGCGCACGGGTAAGGAATACAAAATGGGTGATAGCGTAAGGGTGAAAATATTGAGTGCTGATTTAGAGAAAAGACAAATCGAAATGGTGTTGGTATAAGCACCCCCTCAGTATTTTTACAAAACCCCTTGTAAGTCGTTGATTTACAAGGGGTTTTATTTTATGTAAATAAACAGTAATTCTATGTATTAACATTATGGTGGCATCGGAAGGGCGATTGAAATCGCCCGCTATTGATATTGACCACGAAAACCCATTAATAGGGGGCGATTTCAATCGCCCTTCCAATATGGAAATTAATGCTCGAATGCCTGTTTAGTTCAAATTCGAAATTGCTGGCAAATAAAAATTCGTGTAAATTCGCCTAATCTGTTTCATCTGTGTTTCTATTAAACCCTATTTAGAATTGTTGACGAGTTCTTTCCCATCATTTGTCAAATATTTTCCCCTCTTTTCTTTTCAAATAAAAAAAATGTCTTACTTTTCCGTAGTTATTTTCATTCATTAAAACCAAATCACTATGGATAGAAGGCTATTTACTAAAAATCTTTTCGCTGCGGGTGCAGCTATAACCGCTACGTCTTTAAAAGGGGCAAATACTGAGGGGGTAACTCATAAAATGAATAATATCAGTACGCCATTCAAAATGAAATACGCGCCGCACTTCGGTATGTTTGAAAATTCGGCGGGTAAAGACCTCCTTGATCAACTCCAATTTATGTACGACAATGGCTTTCGCGCAATGGAAGACAATGGCATGATGGGCAGAACGCCCGAAATGCAAACCAAAATAGGCGAAAAAATGGCTAAATTGGGTATGGAAATGGGCGTTTTTGTTATCAGCTTTGATAATTGGCCCCCCAAAACCACCTTAGCATCAGGCAATGCCGAATGGCGAGAGAAGTTTTTGACTACCTGCAAAGAGGCTGTGAATGTTGCCAAGCGCGTCAATGCAAAATGGGCAACAGTCGTACCCGGCAATTTTGACCGCACTATTCCAATGGGTTATCAAATGTCGAATGTGATTGAGTCGCTTCGTCAAGCCTCTGCCATATTAGAGCCACATAATTTAACGATGGTTTTGGAGCCTTTGAGTGATAATCCCGACTTATTTATGCGTTTTTCTGACCAGACCTATTTACTATGTAAAGCCGTAAAAAGCCCTTCTTGTAAAATTCTTTTCGATATGTGGCATATGCAGCGCAATGAGGGCAACCTTATTGATAACATGAACCGTGCTTGGGACGAAATTGCCTATTTCCAAATTGGCGATAATCCTGGACGAAAAGAACCCACCACAGGCGAAATTAATTATAAAAATATATTCAAACACATTGAAAGTAAGGGATTTAAAGGTGTTTTGGGTATGGAACACGGTAATTTTTACAAAGGCAAAGAAGGCGAACTCAAATTGATTGAAGCCTATCGCCAGTCAGATTTAGATAAATAATGAGGATGTAAGATGGATATGGGCATTATGGGTAATATTCGCAGGGCGATTGAAATCGCCCGCTATTGATGGGTTTTCGTGGTAAAAATCAATCGCCCTGCGAAATGTCCCCACAATGACGTAACCCTAACCTTGTAATCTTGTAATATAAAACCACTTCTTTTTCATTCATTAAAAATAGCAAATCAATGAAAAAACTACCACTTCTTTTTAGTTTTCATATATTCTTCTTCCTTACAATACACGCACAAACCCGCTTTTCGGCTGAAAAATTAGAAGCCTTGAAAAAAGAAATTGTTGAAGAAGTTGATAAGCGACACGCATTTTCTGCCCAAGTCAATGATATGATATTCAGCTTCGGCGAATTAGGGTTTCAAGAGTTTGAAACATCTAAATATTTGATTGAGCTATTAGAAAAAAATGGCTTTACCATTGAGCGCAATGTGTCCAATATCCCTACAGCTTGGATAGCCAAATGGGGTAGCGGAAAACCCGTGATAGCCATTGGCTCGGATGTGGATTGCATTCCCAAAGCCTCACAAAAACCAGGTGTGGCATATCACGACCCAATCATTGATGGTGCGCCGGGGCATGGCGAAGGGCATAATTCGGGTCAAGCACTTAATATCACGGCTGTCCTTACCTTGAAATCCATTATGGAACGCGAAAAAATAAGTGGTACATTGATGCTTTGGCCCGGAATTGCGGAGGAGTTGGTAGGGACAAAAGCTTTTTATATCAGAGACGGGCATTTTAAAAATGTAGATGCTTGTATTTTTACCCATGTTAGCAATCAATTGTCTGTCAAGCACGGCGATGTGGGGTATAATGGCTTGGTTTCAGTCAAATTCCATTTCGACGGCGAAGCTGCCCACGCAGCGGGTGCACCGTGGCGTGGTAAAAGTGCTTTAGATGGTGTAGAACTGATGAATATCGGTTGGAACTTTAAGCGAGAACATTTGATGCCGACCCAACGTTCTCATTATGTCATTGTCAATGGCGGCGACCAACCCAACGTGGTGCCATCAAAAGCAACAGTTTGGTATTATTTCCGCGAGCGCACTTATCCACGTATTAAAGAGTTGTATGAAGCGGGTAAGCAAATTGCACAAGGAGCAGCTATGATGACAGGGACGACGGTGAAATGGGAAATTGTAGGCTCGGCTTGGCCCGCGCATTTTAATAAACCAATGGCAGAAGTAGCTTATGAAAATATTAAGCGTGTTGGTACGCCAAAATGGTCGGATGCAGACCAAACATTAGCAAAAGCTTTGCAGGAAGAAATAAGTGCGCCCGAAAAAAAAGGCATGGCTGAAAGTATTGACACCTTGCTTGAAGTGCGTACTTCAATTGGCGGCGGTTCAGATGATATTGCGGATATTTCATGGTCTTTGCCGACTATTACTTTGGGTTATCCTTCAAATATCCCATCGTTGCCAGGGCATCATTGGGCAAATGCTGTTTCGATGGCAACGCCAATTGCGCACAAAGGCATAACAGCTGGGGCTAAAGTAGAGGCATTGACGCTTTTAGATTTGCTAAATGACCCAAAAATCATTGTCAATGCTTGGGAATATTATAAAAAAGAGCAAACAAAGGAAATAAAATACGAGCCACTCATATCTAATACGGATAAGCCCGCCACGACTATCAATACTGAAATTATGGCAAAATTCCGTCCTGAGATGAAGAAGTTTTATTACAATCCTGAGAAATATGGCTCTTATTTAGAACAATTGGGTATCAAGTACCCAACCGTGCGTGCAAAGCCGAAAGAGGAGGCAAAGAGTAAGTAGTGCATGAAGAATTAAATAAACGGGTATAATTTTAAGCTAAATTATCAGTAAACCCTTTAAATTTCCACTTCAAAGGTTTTACGAGGCATCTGTTG